>NZ_KV828414.1:0-22561 GCF_001836405.1 Pseudomonas sp. HMSC057H01
GCAGACCAAGAACCTGCTGGTGAGCTACGACATCGACCCGCTGGGCTTCTTCTGAGCGGTCCTCAGCCGCCGCGGATCGCTCCGACCCGCGGCCTTTCCGCCAAGGCACCTGCGGGTGCGCTCGTCCCGCGTCCCGACGCGGCTTTCCCCATGGCGGGTTCTGGCGCGACGCGGCCCTGGCCGCGTCTTTTTTTTCGCCTCGCCGCCGCCCCGGCATGGACTAGGCTTCTGCCCTGCACCAGGGCGAACCAGGGGGGCGCAACGGCGATCTCCCGGCGAACCTTGGGCGGAACAGGCAGTCCCTACCAAATCAGGGGGAAAACTCCTTCGAAAGTCTCATTCGGAGCGAGCCCCGCTGATGTTTAACTCGACCTGCCGGAATCGCCCGGCCCCACCAGAGAGGATCGACCCCATGTGGACCAAGCCCAGCTTCACCGACCTGCGTCTCGGTTTCGAAGTGACCCTCTACTTCGCCAACCGCTGATCCGTTCGGCCCCGGTCTTCCGGGGCCTCCCTCCAGCCCGCGGGGCAGACCCATGCACATCCGTATTCTCGGTTCGGCCGCCGGCGGCGGCTTCCCCCAGTGGAACTGCAACTGCCGCAACTGTCGCGGGGTCCGCGACGGCAGCGTAGCGGCCCAGCCACGCACGCAATCCTCCATCGCCCTGTCCGACGACGGTGAGCGCTGGATCCTCTGCAACGCCTCGCCCGACATCCGTGCCCAGATCGCCGCCTTCCCGGCCTTGCAGCCGGCGCGTCGGCCGCGCGATACGGCGATCGGCGCGATCGTCCTGCTCGACAGCCAGATCGACCACACCACCGGCCTGCTCAGCCTGCGCGAAGGCTGCCCGCACGAAGTCTGGTGCACGCAGATGGTCCACCAGGACCTCAGCGAAGGCTTCCCGCTGTTCCCCATGCTTTCCCACTGGAACGGCGGCCTGCGCCACCGGCCGATCGCCCTCGATGGCGAGCCTTTCGCCATTCCGGCCTGTCCGCGCCTGCGCTTCACCGCGATCCCCCTGCGCAGCAGCGCGCCGCCGTATTCCCCGCATCGCGGCGACCCCCATCCGGGCGACAACATCGGCCTGTTCGTCGAGGACCTCGATAGCGCCGGTACGCTGTTCTATGCGCCGGGCCTCGGCGAGGTGGACGAGGCGCTGCTCGAATGGATGCGCCGCGCCGACTGCCTGCTGGTGGACGGTACGCTCTGGCGCGACGACGAGATGCTGGTCTGCGAGGTCGGCGACAAGCTCGGCCGGCAGATGGGGCACCTGGCGCAGAGCGGGCCGGGCGGCATGCTCGAGGTGCTGGCGAAGGTGCCGGCCGCGCGCAAGGTGCTCATCCACATCAACAACACCAATCCCATCCTCGACACCGCTTCGGCCGAACGCGCCGAACTGGATGCCAGTGGCATCGAAGTGGCCTGGGATGGCATGCACATCCAGCTGTAGGGGGCCAACATGAGCCGTGCCGCCATGGATCGCGCCGAATTCGAACGGGCGCTGCGCGACAAGGGACGCTACTACCATATCCACCATCCGTTCCATGTCGCGATGTACGAGGGCCGTGCCAGTCGCGAACAGATCCAGGGCTGGGTGGCGAACCGTTTTTACTACCAGGTCAACATCCCGCTGAAGGACGCGGCGATCCTGGCCAACTGTCCCGACCGCGAGGTCCGCCGCGAGTGGATCCAGCGTATCCTCGACCACGACGGCGCCCCCGGCGAGGCGGGCGGCATCGAGGCCTGGCTGCGTCTGGCGGAAGCGGTGGGCCTGGAGCGCGAGCAGGTGCTGTCCGAGGAGCGGGTGCTGCCCGGCGTGCGCTTCGCCGTCGACGCCTACGTCAACTTCGCCCGTCGCGCCAGTTGGCAGGAGGCGGCGAGCAGTTCGCTGACCGAACTCTTCGCCCCGCAGATCCACCAGTCGCGGCTGGACAGTTGGCCGCGCCACTATCCGTGGATCGAGGCGGCCGGCTACGAGTATTTCCGCAGTCGCCTGGCCCAGGCCCGGCGCGACGTCGAGCACGGCCTGCGGATCACCCTGGAGCACTATCGGACCCGCGAGGCACAGGAACGCATGCTGGATATCCTGCAATTCAAGCTGGACGTGTTGTGGAGCATGCTCGACGCGATGAGCATGGCCTACGAACTCGAACGCCCGCCGTACCATACGGTGACCCGCGAGCGGGTCTGGCATCGGGGGCTGGCATCATGAGCCTGCCGTCGCTCGACAGCGTGCCGATGCTGCGCCGGGGCTTCCGCTTCCAGTTCGAACCGGCCCAGGACTGCCATGTGCTGCTCTACCCCGAAGGCATGGTCAAGCTCAACGACAGCGCCGGGGAAATCCTCAAGCTGGTCGATGGCCGCCGCGACGTGGCGGCCATCGTCGCGGCGCTGCGCGAGCGTTTCCCCGAAGTCCCCGGCATAGACGAAGACATCCTGGCGTTCCTCGAGGTGGCCCATGCGCAATTCTGGATCGAGCTGCAGTGAAAGCGTGGGGCCGCCGCTCTGGCTGCTGGCCGAGCTGACCTATCGCTGTCCGTTGCAGTGCCCGTACTGCTCGAACCCGCTGGAATTCGCCCGCGAGGGCGCCGAGCTGAGCACCGCGGAATGGATCGAGGTGTTCCGCCAGGCTCGCGAGCTGGGCGCCGCACAGCTCGGTTTCTCCGGCGGCGAGCCGCTGCTGCGCCAGGACCTCGCCGAACTGATCGAGGCAGGGCGCGGCCTGGGCTTCTACACCAACCTGATCACCTCCGGCATCGGCCTCGACGAGGCACGCCTGGCGCGCTTCGCCGAGGCCGGGCTGGACCACGTGCAGATCAGCTTCCAGGCCGCCGACGAAGAAGTGAACAACCTGCTCGCCGGCTCACGCAAGGCCTTCGCCCAGAAACTGGCGATGGCCCGCGCGGTGAAGGCGCACGGCTATCCGATGGTGCTCAACTTCGTCACCCACCGGCACAACATCGACAACATCGAGCGGATCATCCAGCTGTGCATCGAGCTGGAAGCCGATTACGTCGAACTCGCCACTTGCCAGTTCTACGGCTGGGCCGCGCTGAACCGTGCCGGGCTGCTGCCGACCCGCGCCCAACTGGAGCGCGCCGAGCGGATCACCGCCGAATACCGCCAACGGCTGGCCGCCGAAGGCAACCCGTGCAAGCTGATCTTCGTCACCCCCGACTACTACGAGGAACGGCCGAAGGCCTGCATGGGCGGCTGGGCCAGCGTATTCCTCGACATCACCCCCGACGGCACCGCGCTGCCGTGTCACAGCGCGCGGCAATTGCCGGTGCAGTTTCCCAACGTGCGCGAGCACAGCCTGCGCCACATCTGGTACGAATCGTTCGGCTTCAACCGTTACCGCGGCGACGCCTGGATGCCCGAACCCTGCCGTTCCTGCGAGGAGAAGGAGAGGGACCACGGCGGCTGCCGCTGCCAGGCGTTCCTCCTCACCGGCGATGCCGACGCCACCGACCCGGTCTGCGCCAAGTCGGCACGGCATGACCTGATCCTCGCGGCCCGTCGCCAGGCCGAGGAGGCGCCGCTTGGCCTGGACGCGCTGACCTGGCGCAACCAGCGCGCGTCACGCCTGATCTGCAAGGCCTGAGGCAATGGTCGACTACGGCGACTGGCCGAGCGACTGGAGCGCCGAGCGCGCGGTGGCCGCCGGGCGCGATTTCAGCGAGCTGAAGGCGGCCCATGGCGGGCTGGCCTGGGTGGAATTCGATCCGGCCAGCGCGCGCTCGCGCCTGTACCTGTGGCGCGACGGCGTGCTGGAGGAGCCCACCGCGCCGGACGGCTCGGTGCGCAGCCGGGTCTACGAGTACGGCGGCGGCGCCTGCTGCGTGACGCTCGACGGGCTGGCCTGGGTCGACGAAACCGACCAGCAGGTACGCCGCTGGCGAGCGGGCCGCGCAGCCCAAGTGCTGGGCGGCGGGGCGCAGTGTCGCTACGGCGACCTGGCCTACGTCGATGCCTGGGATGCCCTGCTGGCGGTGGAAGAGAGCCATGGGCCGACCGGGGTCGTGCATCGCATCGTGCGCCTGGACGCCGATGGCGCGCGCCGGGTGCTGGTCGAGGGTGCCGATTTCTACGCCGCGCCGCGTGCCGCCGGCCAGGGGCGGCGGCTGGCCTGGATCGAATGGGACCGTCCGCACCAGCCCTGGACCGAGACCCGCCTGGGCCTGGCGGAGAATGGGCGTACGCGCTGCCTGGCCGGAGCCGGAGGCGGCGAGTCGATCCAGCAACCACGCTTCGATCCCGCCGGCCGCCTTCACTGGCTGAGCGACCGCGACGGCTGGTGGCGTCCCTGCGCCGAGGTAGCGTTGGCCGGCCGCTTCGCCGATGCCGACCACGCTGGCGCGCCCTGGCAATTGGGCGCTTGCAGCTACCTGCCGCTGGGAGAGGGAAGGCTGCTGCTCAGTCGCGTCGAGGCCGGCGGCGGGCAACTGTTCCTGCGCGAAGCGGACGGCAGCGAGCGGCGCCTGGCCGCGGACTGGAACCGGTTCGCCGGACTGGCCGCGGATGCCCGGGCGTTCTACTGCATCGCGGCGGCGGCCGGACGCCTGCCGGCGCTGCTGGCGATCCACCGCGACGACCTGCGCGTCGAGGTGCTGCGTGGCGGCGAGCGACCGCTGGCGGAGGATGACCTGTCGCATCCGCAGGCCTTCGTCTATGGGCTGGGCAACGGCGAAAACGGCCACGGTTTCTTCTATCCGCCGCGCAATGCCCGCCGCCGCGTCGATCCCCGACGACCAGCGCCGCTGCTGGTGTGGCTGCATGGCGGACCGACCTCGATGCATTCGCCGGCGTTCGATGCCGGCCTGCAATTCTGGACCCAGCGCGGTTTCGCCGTGGCGGCGCTGAACTACCGGGGCAGCAGCGGCTACGGCCGCGCCTATCGGCAGCGCTTGCGCGGCCAGTGGGGGCGCCTGGAGTTGCGCGATATCGAGGCCGCGCTGGCGCAGCTGGACGCGGAGGGATGGATCGACCGCGCCCGGGTCTTCGTCCGTGGCGCCAGCGCCGGAGGCTACAGCGCGCTGCGCGCCCTGGCTTGCCTCGATGGCCTGCGCGGCGGCGCCAGTCTCTATGGGGTCAGCGATCCGTTGGCGCTGGCGCGTTGCACCCACAAGTTCGAAGGCGACTACCTCGACTGGCTGATCGGCGACCCGCAGCGCCAGCGCCGTCGCTACCTGGTGCGCAGCCCGGTGCTTCAGGTCGGGCGTATCCGCGCGCCGGTAGTGTTCTTCCAGGGCGGGCTCGACGCGGTGGTGGTGCCGGAGCAGACCGAGGCGATGGTCGCCGGCCTGCGGCGCAGCGGCGTGCGCGTGGAGTGCCACCGCTATCCGCAGGAGCGCCACGGTTTCCGCCAGCCGGCCAATCGTGCCCATGCGCTGCTGGCGGAATGGCGCTTCTACCTGGTCCTGCTGGAGGATTGAAAGGGCCGCCAAGGTCGCATTGCAATAACCGACGAATGCAGTAGGCTGCCGGCAATGTCCGATAACAATAAGAATGGTCTGTCAGATGAGCCACGACCTCAGCCAACTGCGTAAATTCGTCTCGCCCGAGATCATCTTCGGCGCCGGCTGCCGGCACAGCGTCGCCAACTACGTGAAGACCTTCGGTGCGCGCAAGGTCCTGCTGGTCTCCGACCCCGGCGTGCTCGCCGCCGGCTGGGTCGCCGACATCCAGGCAAGCCTGGAGGGACAGGGCATCGACTACTGCCTGTATACCGACGTTTCGCCCAACCCCCGGGTCGACGAGGTGATGCTCGGCGCCGAGTTCTATCGCAGCGAGGGCTGCAACGTGATCGTCGCGGTGGGCGGCGGCAGCCCGATGGATTGCGCCAAGGGCATCGGCATCGTCGCCGCCCATGGCCGCAGCATCCTCGAGTTCGAAGGCGTCGACCGGCTGCGGGTGCCGAGTCCGCCGCTGATCCTGATCCCGACCACCGCCGGGACTTCGGCGGACGTCTCGCAGTTCG
Source organism: Pseudomonas sp. HMSC057H01 (assembly GCF_001836405.1). NCBI lineage: Bacteria > Pseudomonadati > Pseudomonadota > Gammaproteobacteria > Pseudomonadales > Pseudomonadaceae > Pseudomonas > Pseudomonas sp. HMSC057H01. The sequence continues at coordinate 5,982 of NZ_KV828414.1, forward strand.
TGATCATTTCCAACCAGGACGAGCGCATGAAGTTCTCCGTGGTGAGCAAGGCGGTTGTGCCTGACGTCTCGCTGATCGACCCGGAAACCACGTTGACCATGGATCCCTTCCTTTCGGCCTGTACCGGCATCGATGCACTGGTACACGCCATCGAGGCGTTCGTCTCCACCGGCCACGGGCCGCTGACCGATCCCCACGCGCTGGAAGCGATGCGCCTGATCGATGGCAACCTGGTACAGATGATCGCCAATCCCGGCGACATCTCCCTGCGCGAGAAGATCATGCTCGGGAGCATGCAGGCCGGGCTGGCCTTCTCCAACGCCATCCTCGGCGCGGTGCATGCCATGTCGCACAGCCTCGGCGGCTATCTCGACCTGCCCCACGGCCTGTGCAACGCGGCGCTGGTCGAACACGTGGTGGCGTTCAACTACAGCGCCGCGCCGGAACGCTTCAAGGTGATCGCCGAGACCTTCGGCATCGATTGCCGCGGTCTGACCCAGGGGCAGGTCCGCCAGCGCCTGGTGGACCACCTGATCGCCTTCAAGCACGCCGTGGGTTTCCACGAGAGCCTCGCCCTGCACGGGGTCGGCAGCTCCGACATTCCTTTCCTCTCGCGCCACGCGATGCAGGACCCGTGCATCCTTACCAACCCGCGCGAGTCGAGCCAGCGCGATGTCGAGGTGGTCTATGGCGAGGCCCTCTGAGCAGCAGCAGGAGGCCCTGGCCGGGTTGCTCGGCCTGGGCAGCCACTCCGCGCGCAAGAGCCACTACCCGGAGCTGCTGGCGCGCCTGGAGGAGCTGGAGGCCGAGCGCAACCGCTACAAATGGCTGTTCGAGCACGCGGTGCACGGCATCTTCCAGGCCAGCCTCGGCCAGGGGCTGCGCGCCGCCAATCCGGCGCTGGCGCAGATGCTCGGCTACGACGATCCGCAACAGGTGCTCTGGTCGCTGGAGGACATGGCCGGGCAACTGTTCGTCGGCGGCGAGGCCGAGATGCGACGGATCCGCGCGCTGCTGCGCGAGCGCGGCGGCCTGTTCGGCTACGAGACGCGCCTCTGGCGCAGGGACGGCAGTCACATCGAGGTATTGATGAACCTGCTGCTCAGGCACGACGAGGAAGAATTGGTCGAAGGTTTTGTCGCCGACATCACCGAGCGGGTCCAGGCCCAGCAGCGCCTGCAGACCATGAACGAGGAGCTGGAGCGGCGGGTAGCCGAGCGCACCCACGAGCTGGAAGAGCTCAACCGCCAGTTGCGCCAGGCGCGCGACGCCGCCGAAGCCGCCAACCACAGCAAGGACAAGTACCTCGCCGCCGCCAGCCACGACCTGCTGCAACCGCTCAACGCGGCGCGGCTGCTGGTCGACACCCTGCGTGAGCGGGGCCTGCCGGCCGCCGAACTGCAACTGGTGGAGCGCACCCACCTGGCCCTGGAAGGCGCCGAGACCTTGCTCACCGACCTGCTGGAAATCGCCCGGCTCGACCAGAGCGCGATCCGTCCGGACCTGGACGACTATTCCCTCGACGAACTGCTCGCTCCGCTGGCCTCGGAGTTCGAGGAAGTCGCGCGTGCCGCCGGCCTGGCCCTGCGTGCGCGGATCCCACGACTGGCAGTGCGCACCGACGCGCGCCTGCTGTCGCGGATCCTGCGCAACTTGCTCAGCAACGCCTGCCGCTACACCGAGCGCGGCAGCGTGCTGCTGGGCGCGCGCCGGCGTGGCGGCAAGGTACGCCTGGAGGTATGGGACACTGGCCGGGGCATCCCCGCCGACCAGTTGCAGGCGATCTTCCTCGAGTTCAACCAACTGGACGCCGGGCGCGCTTCCGAGCGCCGTGGCGTCGGGCTCGGGTTGGCCATCGTCGACCGTATCGCCGGCATCCTCGGCTACCGCATCGAGGTGCATTCGACTCCCGGCCGAGGCTCGCTGTTCGCCATCGAGGTGCCGCTGGTCCGCAAGCCAGCGCGGCCAGTGCCCGGCGAGGCGACTGCGCGGCTTTCGGCCGGCGATCCGCTGCCGGGACGGCGGCTGCTGGTGGTGGACAACGAGACCGAGATTCTCTTCAGCATGTCCGCGCTGCTCGGCCAGTGGGGCTGCGAGGTGCTTACCGCCACCGACCTGGAAGGCGCGCGCAAGGCGCTCGATGGCCGCGCGCCGGATGCGATCCTGGTCGACTACCACCTGGACCACGGCGCTACCGGTTGCCAGTTGCTGGGCGCCTTGCGCGAGGACTACGGCGCGGAGATCGCCGCGGTGATGATCACCGCCGACCGCAGCGACGATTGCCGCCGCGCGCTGGCCCGCCTGGGCGTGCCGCTGCTCAACAAGCCGCTGAAGCCCGGCAAGTTGCGCGCGGCGCTAAGCGCCTTGCTCGGCGAGGCCCAGGGCGCTCCCCGCGGCGCCGGAGAAGGTGCAGGTCCTAGCCCGGCCGGCGGCTGCGTCGGTGCAGCGCAATGGCCAGGGCCAGCCCGCTGAGCGAGGCCAGGCAGGCGAAGAGGAACATCGAGCGGAAGCCGAACAGGTTGGCGACGAAGCCCACCAGCGGCCCGGTGATGCCCAGCGACAGGTCGACGAACAGCGAGTAGGCGCCCAGCGCCGCGCCACGGTTGGAAGCCGGTACCAGGTTCACCGCTTCCACGCCGAACGCCGGGAACACCAGGGAGAAGCCGAAGCCGGTGAGGGCCGCGCCGGCCAGGCCGACCCAGGGATTCGGCGCGCTCCACAGCAACAGCAGGCCGAGGCTTTCGACGCCGAGGCAGATGATCGCCACGCGGAAGCCGCCGAGCCGGTTGATGCTATTGGCGAACAACAGCCGGGCGCCGATGAAGCAACCGCCGAAGGCACTCAGGCAGAGCACTGCGTTGGCCCAGCCACGGCTGGCGTAGTAAAGGGTGATGAAGGTGGCGATGGTGCCGAAGCCGATCGCCCCCAGCGCCAGGCCCATACCGTGCGGGGTGACCCGGCCGAGCACATGGTGGAACGGCAGTCGCTCGCCGTGCACCAGCGGCGCCGGCAACTTCGGCCAGGCCAGGGCGAAGCCGAGCGCCCCGAGCAGGACGATGGACGCGCCCATGCTCCACAGCCCCAGCCACTGCACCAGCAGCACCCCTAGCGGCGCCCCGAGGGCGATGGCGCCGTAGCTGGCGATGCCGTTCCAGGAAATCACCTTGGCGGTGTGCGGCGCGCCGACCCGGCCGATGCCCCAGCCGATCGCCGCCGAGCCGACCAGGCTTTCCGCCGCGCCGAGTACCAGGCGGCCGACCAGCAGGCTGGCCAGGCTCAGCGCCGGCCAGCCCTGGATCGCCACCGAGAGCAGCATGAACAGCCCGCTCGCGGCGCTGCCGGCCATGCCGTAGAGCACCGCGCGCTTCGGCCCGAGCCCGTCGATGACGCGCCCGGCGTAGGGCCGGGCGAGCAGGGTGGCGAGGTACTGCAGGCTGATCACCAGGCCGGCCAGCACCGAGCCGTAGCCGAGGTCGTCGTGCACGTAGCCGGGCAGCACCGCCAGCGGGATGCCGATGGTCAGGTAGCCGATGAAGGTGAACATCACCACCGAGACGATCTGCAGGGTGACGTTCTGCCGGGCGCTGTCCTGCGCCGGCGGGGTGGGGCGGATATCGACGGACATGTGGGAAACGCGGTCGCAGTGGGTTGTCGCGGTCCGCCATGATGACCGTTGCGGATGACGAATGAAAGCAGGCTAACGGATTCGCCGGGCTATCGGCGACGCGCGGTGCCTGGCGCTAGCGCGTTCAGAGACGCTGGAAGAGACCCGGGTAGTCGATCACCAGGCCCTGTTCGTCCACCAGCAGTACCGCCTTGAACGCGCTGCCTTCGAGGTTCTCGTAGAGGTAGTGGCTGGCGTCCAGGCGGGTGTAGGCCTGGCGCATGCTACGCGGCTCCAGGGCCGGGGCCTCGATGTAGAGCGCGCGGATTTCCGCGCGCTGGCCATCGGCCAGGCCCAGGCGGCGGATCGGGAAGGTGTTGGTGAAGGGGCTTGGCCAGAGATCGATGTCCAGGCAACCGTCGAACGCCGGTAGCGCTTCGCCGTCGCCGTCCTGCCAGTGGCCGCGGCCATCGGCGAGCAGGTGCAGCTTGCGCACCCCGGTTTCGCTTTCGACGTGGAACACCGCCTCACGCAGATGCCAGTCGGCGTCCCAGCGCAGCCGGTAGTCCAATTGGTAGGGCAGGCCGCTGCGTTCGTCCGGCGCGCGCAACTGGCTTTCCGCCTGGTCGTCCTCCAGGCGCAGGGCCTCCCAGCTGGACGACGGCGAGCGCCACAGGCCGGCCCAGGTGTACAGACGGTCGCGACTCATGCGTCGAGTACCAGGCCGAGGCGCTGGCGCTTGGGCAGGCGCGCCACCACCAGCTGATGGGAACGGACCAGGGCCTCGCGCAACTCCGCCGCCTTCATCGGGTAGGGGCGGGCCATGACGATCCAGTGCGCGCGCGCCAGGTAGGGCGCCGGACGGATGCCGGGGCGGTCGACATAGCCGAGGAACAGCTCGCTGCCGACCTTGAAGGCCAGGCCGCCGTCCTTGTCGACGAAGTCGAGGATGGCGAACATCTTGTTGCCGGCCACCGAGAACACCCGGTTCGAACCCCACTTGAGGTCTTCCCGGGCGCCGGGCAGTTGCAGGCAGAAGGCGGCGATCTGGTCGGCGGTCATGGACGCTCCGGTGGCGGTTCAGTCGCGGAAATACACTTCCAGGAGATGGTAGCCGAACTGGCTCTTCAGCGGACCCTGGAGCACGCCCACGGGTTTCCTGAAGATGGCATTGTCGATGGACCTGACCATCTGCCCCGGACGCACCTCGCCGAGGTCGCCGCCGCGCTTGCCGGACGGGCAGGTCGAATGCTTCTTCGCCAGTGTGGCGAAGTCCTCGCCCTTGGCCAGGCGCTGCTTCAGTTGGGCGGCCTCGGCTTCGGTCTTGACCAGGATGTGGCGGGCCATGGCGACGGGCATGGGATTACCTTTTGCGGTAGCACGGAACGCGCATTCTAGCCCAGGCTCGCCGCGGTTTCAGTCGCGCAGTTCGGCGAGGTCGCGATAAAGCTCCAGCGCCTGCGGGTTGGCCAGGGCGTCGGTGTTCTTCACCGGGCGGCCGTGGATCACGTTGCGCACCGCAAGCTCGACGATCTTGCCGCTCAGGGTGCGCGGGATATCGGCGACCTGGATGATCTTCGCCGGTACGTGGCGCGGCGTGGCGTTGGCGCGGATGGTCTGGCGGATGCGTTCACGCAGCGGCTCGTCGAGTCGCACGCCGTCGCGCAGGCGGACGAACAGCAGCACACGCACATCGCCCTGCCAGTCCTGGCCGATGGCGATGGACTCGAGGACTTCCTCGACCTTTTCCACCTGGCGGTAGATTTCCGCGGTGCCGATGCGCACGCCGCCGGGATTGAGCACCGCGTCGGAGCGGCCGTGGATGACCAGCCCGCCGTGGGCGGTTTCCTCGGCGTAGTCGCCATGGGCCCAGACGCCGGGAAAACTGGCGAAGTAGGCGTCGTGGAACCTGGTGCCATCCGGGTCGTTCCAGAAGCCCAGCGGGATCGACGGGAAATGCCGGGTGCAGACCAGCTCGCCCTTGCCGCTGGCGAGGCGGCGGCCGTCGTCGTCCCAGATTTCCACGGCCATGCCCAGCGCCTTGCATTGCAGTTCGCCGCGCCACACCGGCAGCACCGGGTTGCCGATGGCGAAGCAGGAAACGATGTCGGTGCCGCCGGAGATCGACGACAGGCAGAGGTCGCTCTTCAGCTCGCGATAGACGTAGTCGAAGCTTTCGTGGGCCAGCGGCGAACCGGTGGAGAGCAGTGTCCTCAGGCTGTCCAGGCGGTGGCTGTGGCGCGGGCGCACGCCGGCCTTCTCGAGCGCCGCCAGGTACTTGGCGCTGGCGCCGAACACGGCGATGTCCTCGGCGTCGACGAGGTCCAGCAGGCGCTCGGGGCCGGGGTGGAACGGCGAGCCGTCGTAGAGCACCAGGCTGGCGCCCACCGCCAGGCCGGAGGCCAGCCAGTTCCACATCATCCAGCCGCAGGTGGTGTAGTAGAACAGCCGGTCGCCGTCGCCCAGGTCGGTGTGCAGGCCGTGCTCCTTGAGATGTTGCAGGAGCACGCCGCCGGTGGCATGGACGATGCACTTGGGTACCCCGGTGGTGCCCGACGAATAGAGGATGTACAGCGGCTGCTCGAAGGGCACCGGGGTGAAGACCGGCTCGCCCTCGGCCTGGTAGAACCCGTCCCACAGCGCGACACGCGCCTGGCAGCGGTAGTCCTGCGGCTGCGCCTGCGGACGGTCGTAGGGCACCACCAGCAGTTGCTCCAGGCCGGGCAGGCCGGCGAGCACCTCGTTGAGCTTGGCGGTCAGGTCCAGCGACTTGCCGGCGTAGCGGTAGCCGGCGCAGGCGATCAGCACGCGCGGTTCGATCTGGCCGAAGCGGTCGATCACGCCCTGGGTGCCGAAGTCCGGCGAGCAGCTCGACCAGGTGGCGCCGAGGCTGGCGGTGGCGAGCATGCCGACCACGGTCTGCCAGGTGTTCGGCATCAGCGCGGCGACCCGGTCGCCGGGGCCTATGCCCAGGGCGGCGAGGCGCTTCTGCAGGCCCGCCACGTGACGGGCCAGTTCGGCGTGGCTGAGCACCTCGCGGCGACCGTCTTCGCTCACCGCGATCAGCGCCGGGGCATCATCGCGGCGGCGCAGCAGGTGTTCGGCGAAATTCAGCGTGGCGCCGGGGAACCAGCGCGCCGAGGGCATCTGCGTGCCTTCCTCGAGGACCGCACGCGGCGGTTGCTGGAAGCGCACCTCGAAGAAGTCGACGATGGCCTGCCAGAACGCCTCGCGCCGCTGCACGCTCCAGGCATGCAGCGCCGGGTAGTCGGCCAGACCGAGGGCATGGCGCTGGTTGACGAAGCGCCGGAAGGCCTCCATGCGACTGGCGGCGATGCGTTCGGCGGAAGGGCTCCAGAGCGGTGCGGGCATGGCGTGTCCGTCCTTGTTGTTGTTCCGGGACATGCAGGAAGCATAACCGGACCCGCCGCTGCCTGCCTCACTCCGTGGACTGGTCCTGCGGCAGCGCCAGCGAGCGCCAGTCGGTGCCATGCAGCAGCACGTCGCTGAGGGCCTGGGCGGCGGTGGACAGCTTGTGCTCGCTCAGCCGCAGCAGGCCGACCCGTCGCTGCACCTGCGGCGCGTAGAGCGGCAGGCAGCGCGCGCCGAGTTCCTGCATCTGCTGGATGCACAGGGTCGGCACGGCGCTGACACCCAGTCCCTGGGCGACCATCCGCCCGACCGTGACCAGTTGGTGGCTCTCGAACGCCACCGGCAAGCGGCCGTGCTCGGCGGCCACGCTTTCTTCCAGGAGCAGGCGCACCGCCGAGGGGCGTTGCAGGGTAATGAAGGGCTCGCCGAGCAGTTCGCGCCAACTGATCCGCTCCTGCCCGGACAGCGGCGAGCCGGTCGGCACCACGGCGACGAAGCGGTCGCTGTAGAACGGGGTGAACTCGAGGTTTTCCAGGGACTCCGGCTCGAAGGCGATGCCCAGCTCGACGCGTCGGTTGCGGACCATCTCCAGCACCTGCTCGTTGATCACGTCGTGCACCGCCACGTTGACCCGCGGGTGGCGTTCGCGAAAGGTCTTCAAGACCAGCGGCAGCAGGTTGCCGGCGAAGGAGGGCATGGCGGCGATGGAGACCTTGCCCAGTTGCAGGGTGAAGTGCTGGCGCAGCAATTCCTCGGTATTGTCCCAGTCGGCCAGCAGGCGCAGCGCCAGCGGCAGCAGGGTCTCGCCCTCGGGGGTGAGGCTGACGCTGCGGGTGGTACGTTCCAGCAGCGGACCGCCGAGGCTTTCCTCCAGGCTCTTGATCGCCAGGCTCAGGGCCGGCTGGGAGAGGTGCAGGCGTTCGCCGGCCTGGGCGAAGCTGAGGCTCTGCGCCACGGCGAGGAAGGCGCGCAACTGCTTGACGGTCATTTATTTGTTTTTCTCATCAATGGATTGGAAAAACAAACTTAACAAATCAGTCCGCAGCGGAGAAGCTCTGTGCGACCCGGCAGTCAGACTGCCGCACGCACAATCACAAGAGCCGGAAGAGGCACAGCAGCATGAGCGGACTCGACAAGCGAGTAGGCAGTTACGAAGAGGCCCTCGAAGGCCTGACCGACGGCATGACCGTCCTCGCCGGGGGCTTCGGCCTCTGCGGGATTCCCGAGAACCTGATCGCGGAAATCCGCCGGCGCGGGGTCAGGGACCTCACGGTGGTCTCGAACAACTGCGGCGTCGACGGTTTCGGCCTCGGCGTGCTGCTGGAAGACCGGCAGATCCGCAAGATGATCGCCTCCTACGTCGGCGAGAACGCCCTGTTCGAGCAACAACTGCTCAGTGGCGAGCTGGAAGTCGAACTGACCCCGCAAGGCTCGCTGGCCGAGAAGATCCGCGCCGGCGGCGCCGGCATCCCGGCCTTCTTCACCGCCACCGGCTACGGCACCCCGGTCGCCGAGGGCAAGGAGGCGCGCGAGTTCAATGGCCGCCACTACATCCTCGAGCCGGCCATCACCGGCGACTTCGCCATCGTCAAGGGCTGGAAGGCCGACCATTTCGGCAACGTCGTCTATCGCCACACCGCGCAGAACTTCAACCCGCTGGTCGCCACCGCCGGGCGCATCACGGTGGTCGAGGTGGAGGAGATCGTCGAGCCCGGCGAACTGGACCCGACGCAAATCCACACCCCCGGCATCTACGTCGACCGGATCATCCAGGGTCGCTTCGAGAAACGCATCGAGAAACGCACGCTGCGCGCCTGACGGCGGCCGCTACAACGACAAGAGGTTTCCCCAGATGGCACTTACCCGCGAACAGATGGCGCAGCGCGTGGCGCGCGAATTGAAGGACGGCTACTACGTCAACCTCGGCATTGGCATCCCGACCCTGGTGGCCAACTACGTGCCGGAGGGCATCGACGTCATGCTCCAGTCGGAGAACGGCCTGCTCGGCATGGGCGCGTTCCCCAGCGAGGCGGAAGTCGACGCCGACATGATCAACGCCGGCAAGCAGACCGTGACCGCTCGCGTCGGCGCGTCGATCTTCGACTCGGCGCAATCCTTCGCCATGATCCGTGGCGGCCACGTCGACCTCACCGTGCTCGGTGCCTTCGAGGTGGACGTGCGCGGCAACATCGCCTCCTGGATGATCCCCGGCAAGCTGGTCAAGGGCATGGGCGGCGCCATGGACCTGGTGGCCGGCGCCGAGAACATCATCGTCACCATGACCCACGCCTCCAAGGACGGCGAGTCCAAGCTGCTGCCGTACTGCACCCTGCCGCTGACCGGTTGCGGTTGCATTCGCAAGGTGCTCACCGACCTGGCCTACCTGGAGATCGAGGACGGCGCCTTCATCCTCCGCGAGCGCGCCCCCGGGGTCAGCGTCGAGGAGATCGTGGCGAAGACCGCCGGCAAGCTGATCGTCCCCGAGCACGTGCCGGAAATGAGTTTCTGAATCGCGGCCCGCGCGGCCGGCGCCTCCACGCAAGGCGCCGGCCGCGCGGACCGTCCTTTCCAGAGGGCGTAGGATAGGAGCCTGTCGCACCGCCTACGTCCACCCGCAGCGATTCGGCCCGGCCACGGGCGAATCCAGGAGAACCATCCATGCAAGACGTCGTCATCGTCGCCGCTACCCGTACCGCCGTCGGCAGCTTCCAGGGCTCGCTGGCCGGCATTCCCGCCCCCGAGCTGGGCGCCGCGGTGATCCGCCGCCTGCTCGAACAGACCGGTCTCGATGCCGGCCAGGTCGACGAAGTGATCCTCGGCCAGGTGCTCACCGCCGGGTCCGGGCAGAACCCGGCGCGCCAGGCGGCGATCAAGGCCGGCCTGCCGGTCGGCGTGCCGGCCATGACCCTGAACAAGGTCTGCGGCTCCGGCCTCAAGGCCCTGCACCTGGGCGCCCAGGCGATCCGCTGCGGCGACGCCGAGGTGATCGTCGCCGGCGGCCAGGAGAACATGAGCCTGGCGCCCTACGTCATGCCCGGCGCCCGCACCGGCCTGCGCATGGGCCATGCGAAGCTGGTCGACAGCATGATCGAGGACGGCCTGTGGGACGCCTTCAACGACTACCACATGGGCATCACCGCCGAGAACCTGGCGGAGAAGTACGGCCTGACCCGCGAGGAGCAGGACGCCTTCGCCGCCGCTTCGCAGCAGAAGGCCATCGCCGCCATCGAGGGCGGGCGCTTCCGCGACGAGATCACGCCGATCCAGGTCCCGCAGCGCAAGGGCGAGCCGCTGAGCTTCGATACCGACGAGCAGCCGCGCGCCGGCACCACCGTCGAGGCCCTGGCCAAGCTCAAGCCGGCCTTCAGGAAGGACGGCAGCGTCACCGCCGGCAACGCCTCCAGCCTCAACGACGGCGCCGCCGCGGTATTGCTGATGAGCGCAGCCAAGGCCAAGGCCCTGGGCCTGCCGGTGCTGGCGCGGATCGCCAGCTACGCCAGCGCCGGGGTCGACCCGGCGATCATGGGCATCGGCCCGGTCTCCGCCACCCGTCGCGCGCTCGACAAGGCCGGCTGGAGCCTGGAGCAACTGGACCTGATCGAGGCCAACGAGGCCTTCTCCGCGCAGTCCCTGGCGGTGGGCCGGGAGCTGGGCTGGGATGCCGCCAGGGTCAACGTCAACGGTGGCGCCATCGCCCTTGGCCACCCGATCGGCGCGTCCGGCTGCCGGGTGCTGGTGACCCTGCTGCACGAGATGATCCGTCGCGACGCGAAGAAGGGCCTCGCCACCCTGTGCATCGGCGGCGGGCAGGGCGTCGCCCTGACCCTGGCCCGCGACTGATCCATCGACCTGCCGCTCGCGGCGTGATCGCGCCATGTCCTTTCGCGGGGGCATGGCGCGCTCGTGTCCAGGGAACGAGCGGCGGACGGCCTTGACCGTCCGACCGGCCCCGTACCGTTCCGCCCCTCGGGACGGCCGGGTGCCCAGGGAGCCGTAGCACACACAGGCGGCCCCATAGTCGCCGAATAACAATAAAACCGAGAGAATCCGCGATGACCGCTATCCTTCCCATCCAAGAAAGCCGCTCCGCGCGCTTCGCCATGCGTTGCTCGAACTGGGCCGAGCGCTGGTTTCCCGACTCCTGGGTGTTCGCCGCCCTGGCCATCCTCATCGTCAGCCTGGCCGCGCTGGCCATGGGCGCCGGACCGACCGCCACGGCGAAAGCCTTCGGTGACGGTTTCTGGAGCCTGATCCCATTCACCATGCAGATGGCCTTCGTGGTCATCGGCGGCTATGTGGTGGCCAGTTCAGGCCCCGCCTCGCGTCTCATCGACCTGCTCGCGCGGGTGCCGAAGAATGGCCGCTCGGCGGTCTGCTGGGTGGCGCTGGTGTCGATGCTCGCCTCGCTGCTCAACTGGGGCCTCAGCCTGGTCTTCGGCGGCCTGCTGGTACGCGCCCTGGCGCGCCGCAGCGACCTGCGCATGGACTACCGCGCCGCCGGCGCCGCGGCCTACCTCGGGCTGGGCGCGGTGTGGGCGCTGGGCCTGTCGTCGTCGGCCGCGCAGTTGCAGGCCAACCCGGCCAGCCTGCCACCGTCGATCCTGGCGATCACCGGGGTGATCCCGTTCACCGAGACCATCTTCCTCTGGCAGTCCGGGGTCATGCTGCTGGCGCTGATCCTGGTCTCGCTGGTGATCGCCTACATGACCGCGCCGAGCGCCGCCAGCGCCCGCGACGCCAAGGATTGCGGGGTCGACGTGAGCTTCACCGCTCCGGCCAGGCTGGCGCCGACCCGGCCCGGCGAGTGGCTGGAGCACAGCCCGTTGCTGATCATCCTGCTGGTACTGCTGGCCGGTGGCTGGCTGGTCCACGAGTTCTCGACCAAGCCGGCGATCCTGGCGATCTCCGGGTTGAACACCTATAACCTGCTGTTCCTGATGCTCGGCGCGTTGCTGCACTGGCGCCCGCGCAGCTTCCTCGACGCGGTGGCGCGCGCGGTGCCGACCACCACCGGGGTGCTGATCCAGTTCCCGCTGTACGGCTCGATCGCGGCGATCATGACCACGGTCAACGGCAGCGACGGCGAGACCCTGGCCCACCATATCTCGACCTTCTTCGTACAGATCGCCTCCCACGACACCTACGCGCTGCTGATGGGCGTGTACTCGGCGGTGCTGGGCTTCTTCATTCCCTCCGGCGGCGGCAAGTGGATCATCGAGGCGCCGTACGTGATGCAGGTAGCCAACGAGCTGCAATACCACCTCGGCTGGGCGGTGCAGATCTACAACGCCGCCGAAGCGCTGCCGAACCTGATCAACCCGTTCTACATGCTGCCGTTGCTCGGCGTGCTGGGGCTGAAGGCGCGCGACCTGATCGGCTTCTCGTTCGTCCAGTTGCTGGTGCATATCCCGCTGGTGCTGGTGCTGCTCTGGGCCCTGGGCAGCACCCTGGCGTACATCCCGCCGGTGATGCCGTAGCGCATCGCCACCCCCGATAACTTCCTCTCCCTTCAGGGAGAAGGTTGGGGAGAGGACAGCCGCGCCGGGAAACGAGGTATCGGCGGATAACGCCTGTGGCGTTATCCGCCCTACGCAATGGGGCGGGCGAACTCCGGATGGTTCCCTCTCCCTTCAGGGAGAGGGTCTGGGGAGAGGCTGGCCGCCCCGGCTACTGCGCCACCCAGCCGCCATCCATGTTCCAGGCCGCGCCGCGCACCTGGTCGGCGGCTTCGCTGCAAAGGAACAGCGTCAGTCCGCCGAGTTGCTCGGGGGTGACGAAGGCCAGCGAGGGTTGCTTTTCCGCCAGCAGGTCGTGTTCCGCCTGTTCGGGCGAGACGCCCTCGGCGATGCGCGCGTCGATCTGCTTCTGCACCAGCGGGGTCAGCACCCAGCCGGGGCAGATGGCGTTGCAGGTCACCGGCGTGCGCGCCGTTTCCAGCGCCACACTCTTGGTCAGGCCGAGCACGCCATGCTTGGCGGCGACGTAGGCGCTCTTCCCGGCTGAGGCGACCAGGCCGTGGGTCGAGGCGATGTTGACGATCCGCCCCCAGCCGCGCGCGAGCATGCCCGGCAGGGCCAGGCGGGTGGTATGGAACACCGAGGACAGGTTGATCGCGATGATCGCGTCCCAGCGTTCCATGGGGAATTCCTGCACCGGCGCCACGTACTGGATGCCGGCGTTGTTGACGAGGATGTCGACGCCGCCGAAGGTCCGCTCGGCGAAGGCCATCAGTTCGCCGATCTGCTCCGGGCTGGAGAGGTCGGCCGGGTGGTGCTCTGCGCGCACGCCGCGGGCGCGGACCTGCGCCAGCGCCGCGTCGACCTCACCGAAGCCGTTGAGGAGCAGGTCGGCGCCGGCCTCGGCCAGGCTCAGGGCGATGCCCAGGCCGATGCCGCTGGTGGAACCGGTGACCAGGGCGGTCTTGCCTTTCAGGGTCATGCTGTTTCTCCCGCAGGATGAAAAAAGGGCGGATCAGACCAGGCCGGTGGCGTAGAACAGTCCGATGACGAAGAACACCGCCAGGGTCTTGATCAGGGTAATGCCGAAAATGTCCTTGTACGCCTCCCGATGGGTCAGGCCGGTGACCGCCAGGAGGGTGATCACCGCGCCGTTGTGCGGCAGGGTATCCATCCCGCCGCTGGCCATGGCGGCGACCCGGTGGAGGACTTCCAGGGGGATCTGCGCGGCGTTGGCGGCGGCGATGAAGGTATCGGACATCGCCGCCAGGGCGATGCTCATGCCGCCCGACGCGGAACCGGTGATGCCGGCCAGCAGGGTGACGGTGATCGCTTCGTTGACCAGCGGATTGGGAATGCTCTTGAGCGCGTCGGCCAGCACCAGGAAGCCCGGCAGCGAGGCGATCACCGCACCGAAGCCGTATTCCGAGGCGGTGTTCATCGCCGCCAGCAGCGAGCCGGCCACCGCGCTGCGGGTGCCTTCGGCGAGGCGGCTGCGGATCGCCGCGAAGCCGCTCGCCAGCACCAGCAGGATGCCCAGCAGCAGGGCCGCCTGCACTGCCCAGATCGCGGTGAGCTTGCCGACCTCGGTCTGCAACGGCGTGGCCATGCCGGCCAGTTGCAGGGTATGGACCTGGCCGTACCATTGCGGGATCCAGTGGGTGAACAGCAGGTTGGCGACCCCGACCAGCACCAGCGGCGAGAGCGCCAGCCAGGGATTCGGCAGGCGCAGGTCATCGGCGGTCTCCGGCTCGTTGCGCAGGTCGCTGCCGTAGCCTTCGCCGTTGCGCCGCGCCTTGTTCGCCTGGCGTCGCAGGTAGAGCATGCCCACGGCGAAGACGAACAGCGCGCCGAGGGTGCCGAGCCAGGGCGCGGCCCAGGCGTGGGTGCCGAAGAAGGTCGAGGGGATGATGTTCTGGATCTGCGGGGTGCCGGGCAGCGCGTCCATGGTGAAGGAAAACGCGCCGAGGGCGATGGTCGCCGGAATCAACCGCTTGGGGATGTCGCTCTGGCGGAACATCTCCGCGGCGAACGGGTAGACCGCGAACACCACCACGAACAGCGAGACGCCGCCGTAGGTGAGCAGCGCGCAGACCAGTACGATCACCAGCATCGCCTGGCGGGTGCCGAGCAGGCGGATCGCCGCCGCGACGATGGAGCGGGAGAAGCCGGCCAGCTCGATCAGCTTGCCGAACACCGCGCCAAGCAGGAAAACCGGGAAGTAGAGCTTGATGAAACCGACCATCTTCTCCATGAACACCCCGGTGAAGGTCGGCGCGACCGCGCTGGGATCGGTGAGCAGGACGGCGCCGAGGGCGGCGAGGGGGGCGAACAGGATGACGCTGTAGCCCCGGTAGGCGGCCAGCATCAGCAGGCCCAGGGCGGCAAGGGCGATGATCACGCTCATCGGGCATATCTCCACGGCGCTGCGGGGCGCGCTTCGCATGGGGAAGGCGCTCCGGGCCTGTTTCTTGTTGTCGAACGGTGCGGGCACCGGCGTGACGGCCTGGAACGGGGCAGGGCCGTCGGAAAGGCACGTTGCGATAACCGTGCCAGGCCCCAGAGTCGCGGTTTTCGCGGGCTGCGGCGAGACGAAGGGGAGCGTGGGGAATAGCGTTGTCTCAAAATGGAGACATAATCGAGCGAAAGTTCCGTGGCTACGTAGGTCTCAGTTCGTCTCTATTTAGAGATGGGTCCCGTTATCGAGACGCATGCCCAGCGCCACGATCTTCTTGTACAGGGTCGAGCGACCCAGGCCCAGGCGTTTCGCCGCTTCCACCACATTGCCGGCACTCTGCGCCAGGGCCCGTCCGATCAGGTCGCGCTCGAAGGCTTCGCGGGCCTGTTGGAAATCCCCGACCGGCCTGTCGTCCGCCGCTCGAGGCAGCTCCGGCAGCGGTTGCAGGGGGCCGAGCGCCGCGCCGAGGGCGGCGGCGTCCAGCAACGGTTGGTCGGCCAGCAGCAGCGCGCGTTCCAGCACGTTGCGCAGTTCGCGAACATTGCCCGGCCAGGCATGCCGGGCGAGCAGCGCCAGGGCGTCGCCGCCGAGTTCGTGGAGACGGCCGTGGTCGAGGCTGTCGAGGATCGACTCGCAGAGCGCCGGGAGGTCGTCCAGGCGCTGGCGCAACGGTGGGATCTCGATCGGCAGGACGTTCAGCCGGTAGTAGAGGTCAGCGCGGAAACGGCCTTCGCGCATCGCCTGCTGCAGGTCGATGGAAGTGGCGGCGACCAGGCGGATGTCGCTGCGGATCACTTCGTTGGAACCCACCGCTTCGAACTCTTTCTCCTGTAGCACGCGCAACAGCTTGCCTTGCAAGGCCAGCGGCATGTCGCCGATCTCGTCGAGGAACAACGTGCCGCCCTGGGCCACCTGCAACTTGCCTGGCCGGCCCTTGCGCTCGGCACCGGTGAAGGCCCCCGGGGCGGTACCGAAGAATTCGGCCTCCAGCAGGCTTTCCGGGATCGCCGCGGCGTTCACGCTGACGAAGGCCTTGTGCGCCCGCGGCGAAGCGCTGTGGATGGCGTGGGCGAGCAGTTCCTTGCCGGTACCGGTCTCGCCGAGCAACAGCACCGGCGCTTCGCTGGCCGCGCCACGGCGGGCGCGGCGCTTGACTTCCAGGCTGGCCGGACTGGTACCGACGAAGTGGCTGAAGCTGTACTTGGCCTGGCGCGCCTGCAATTGCGAGCGGGTCGAGGCCAGTTCGCGCTGCATGCTCAGGTAGCGGGTCACCAGCGGCGACAGCGAACGCAGTTCGTCGAGCAGGGCGAAGCCGATGGCGCCGATCACCTCGCCGGCGTCGTCGTGGATCGGCAGGCGCATCACCACCAGCGGGTCCTTCGCGCTGTCCATCATGTCCAGCAGGATCGGCTTGCCGCTGCGTACCACCTCGCGCAGCAGGCTACCGGGGATCACGCTTTCGCAGGGCCGGCCGATGGCCTGCGCCGGGTCGGCGAGGCCGAAACGCTGGGCGTAGCGCTGGTTGATCCAGACGATGCGGGCCTCGCGGTCGACGATCACCGTGCCTTCGCTGGAGCCTTCGACGATCTCGAACAGCGAACGGATCGCCTGCTGGCGTACGCGTTGGTAATCCTGGAGGCTGTCGGCGTCGTTCATCGGCGGCTCCTGCGGCGGACGGCGAAACGGCCCG
>NZ_KV828414.1:22661-30107 GCF_001836405.1 Pseudomonas sp. HMSC057H01
CCCGCCACTGTAGCCGGGAAGCCGCTCGCGGTGAAGGCTCAGGATTCCTCGACGGCCAGCGCGGCGGCGCTTTCCCGCTGCGCCTGGGCGGCGGGCGAGCGGACCTGGAGGATCAGTAGTGCGGCGAGCCCGGCGGGAATCGCCGCAAGCATGAAGATGTTCTCCACGGATATGTGCATGCCCAGCAGCAGGCTGCCGAACAGTGGGCCGAGGATCGAACCGAAGCGGCCCACGCCCAGCGCCCAGCCGGTGCCGGTGGCGCGTACCTGGGCCGGGTAGAAGTTGCTGGCGAAGGCGTTCAGGGTCAACTGCCCGCCGATGATGCAGAAGCCGGCGGCGAAGACGAACGCCAGCAGCCAGCGCGGCTGGTCGTGGTTGAGGCCGAGGAGCAGGGTGAACAGCGCGGCGCCGGCGAGAATCGCCGCCAGCAGGCGGACCTTGCTGCGCAGGCGGTCGGCGAGCCAGGCCAGGAGCATCGCGCCGAGGGTGCCGGCGAAGAGGAACATCGAGGTCGCCAGGTTCGCCGCATTGCGTGTCAGGCCGCTTTCCTGGAGCAGCGAGGGCAGCCAGCTGACCATGAAGTAGAGCAGGATCAGGCTGACGAAGAAGGTCGCCCAGAGCAGCAGGGTCGGCCGCGCGTAACCGTGGCGGAACAGCTCCAGCACGGTCAGGCTCGCCGCCGGCTCGGCGTCGGCCTGTGCCGGCGGCGGCTGCCAGCCCGGCGCCATACGCTCGCTGAGCTGGCGCAGGCGGGCATAGGGCGGTGCGTCGCGGAGCAGGCGCGGCAGCGACTCCGGGAGGAACAGGAGGAGGAAGGGGAACAGCAGCAACGGGGTGACGCCGCCGGCGAGGAACACCGCCTGCCAGCCGAAGCCGTCCATGAAGGCGGCGGCGACGAAACCGCCGGCGGCGCCGCCGAAGGAGAAACCGCAGGCCGCCAGGGTGACCATCAGGGTACGCAGGCGCGGTGGCGAATACTCGGCCATCAGCGCCATGGCGCTGGGCATCGCCCCGCCCATTCCGATGCCGCAGACGAAGCGCGCCAGCATCAGGTTTTCCAGGGAACCGGCGAAGACCATCAGGACGGTCAGGCTGGCGTAGATCAGCACGCAGCAGAGCAGCACCCGGCGGATGCCGAAGCGGTCCGCCAGCGGCGTCACCAGCAGCGAACCGACGGTCAGGCCGAACAGGTTGGCGCTGAACACCGGGCCGAACGCGGCCTTGTCCAGGCCCCATTCCTGGGCCAGGGTCGGCACCACGTAGCCGAGCACCTGGGCATCGTAGCCATCGGTGACCAGCAACAGGGCGAGGAGCAGCAGCAACAGCCACTGGTAGCGGGACACGGGGCGCGCGTCGAGCGCCGCGCGAAAGCTGGCGATCTGGTTGTGCATCGCAAGGTACCTGAGGTTCTTATTGGTGATGGGGCGTCCGGCGGACGCCCCCCTTTATCTTCAGGAGCGGGACTCTGCGGTCCCTCAGGCGGCCGGGGTGTCCGGCTGGTTGGCCGGATGGGCCTGGCGGAACGCCGGATGGGCGGCGGCCAGGTCGGCGACCCGGCGGATCCGTGGCCAGGCGTCCAGCGCCACGCCGAAGCGCTCGGCGGCGTAGAGCTGCGGGACCAGGTAGACGTCGGCCAGGCCTGGCCGGTCGCCGAAGCACCAACCCTGGTCGCCGATCAGTTGCTCGACGGCGGCGAGACCCTGGCCGACCCAGTGGCCGATCCACTGCCGGACCTGCTCTTCGTCGTGTCCCCACTGGCGCAGCAGGTTGAGCACGCTGGCGTTGTGCAACGGGTGGATGTCGCAGCCGACCAGCGCCGCGACTCCGCGCTCGTGGGCGCGGCGCAGCGGATCGCTGGAGAGCAGGGCGGGGTGCGGGTAGCGCTCCTCGAGGTACTCGATGATCGCCGGCGACTGGATCAGCAGCTCGCCCTCGTCGACCTGCAGGGCCGGTACGCGGCCCTGCGGGTTGAGCGCCAGGTAGGCGGGTTGGCGGTGTTCGCCGCCGTCGCGGACCAGGTTGACCGGCAGCGACTGGTAGTCCAGCCCCTTCAGCGCCAGGGCGATGCGCACCCGGTAGGAGGAGGTGGAACGGTAGTAGGTATAGAGCTTCATCCGCGCGCCCCCGGATGGGCCGCGAGCACTTTGCCGCGACATTCGCCGAAACCGATCGAGACGTGTCCCTCGCGCTTGCAGCGGGCGCGGAGGATGACCTCGTCGCCGTCCTCGAGGAAGCGCCGGGTCTCGCCGGAGGCCAGTTGCACCGGCTGCTTGCCGCCAGCGGTGATCTCCAGCAGCGAGCCGAACTGGCCGGGCTCGGCGCCGGACAGGGTGCCGGAGCCGAACAGGTCGCCGGGCTGCAACTGGCAGCCATTGACGCTGTGGTGGGCGACCATCTGCGCCACCGTCCAGTACATGCTCAGGCTGTTGCTCAGGGTCAGGCGCTGCGGCGGCAGGCCTTTCTCGCGCAGGCCCTCGGTGAGCAGCAGGACCTCCAGCTCGATGTCGAAGGCGCCGTGGGCCTGGTCGTTGTCGTCGTAAAGATACGGCAGCGGCCGCGGGTCGCCTTCGGGGCGCGCTGGCTGGGCGCGGCGGAACGGCTCCAGGGCTTCGGCGGTGACCACCCAGGGCGAAACGCTGGTGATGAAGCTCTTCGACAGGAACGGGCCGAGCGGCTGGTATTCCCAGGCCTGGATGTCGCGCGCCGACCAGTCGTTGAGCAGACAGAAGCCGGCGATGTGCTCGGCGGCGCGGGAAACCGGGATGGCTTCGCCGAGGGCGTTGCCTTGGCCGATCCAGATGCCTAGCTCCAGTTCGTAGTCCAGACGCGCACAGGGACCGAACACCGGCTCGCTGGCGCCGGCCGGCAGGGTCTGGCCGTTGGGCCGGCGCACTTCGCTGCCGGAGACGCGCACGGTCGAGGCGCGGCCGTGGTAGCCGATGGGCACGTGCTTGTAGTTGGGCAGCAGCGGGTTGTCCGGGCGGAACAGCTTGCCGACGTTCTCGGCATGGCGGATGCCGACGTAGAAGTCGGTGTAGTCGCCGATCCTGGCCGGTAGGTGCATTTGGCACTCGGCGGCCGCATGGAGCAGCTCCGGGCGCTCCGCGGCGCCTTCGCCGAGCAGCTCCAGCAGGCGCTGGCGCAGCGCCACGCGGGCCGGTTTGCCGAGGGCGAAGAAGGCGTTCAGCGCGCCGCCGCGGGTGGCTTCGGCGGCTTCGCCGGCGGCCCCCTCGAACAGCCCGGCGGCCAGCGCCGCGTCCAGGTCGAGGATCGAGTCGCCGATGGCCACGCCGCAACGCGGGCTCAGGCCGGCACGGCTGAAGATGCCCAGCGGCAGGTTTTGCAGGGGAAAGTCGGCATGCCCATTGGCGGAGGCGACCCAGCTACGAGTGGGGGTTGGCTGGTTCATGGGGTTATCTCCGTTGCGGGTTGAAGGTGGATACGAGCGACGCCCAGCAGGCATCGTAGTCATTCTGCAGGGCCGGCGTCTCGAGGGCGGCACGGCTCGGCCGGAGGACCTGGCTGGTCTCGAACATGAAGGCCATGGTCTGGTCGATCCTGTGCGGCTTGAGGTCGGCGGCGATGGCCTTGTCGCAGCTTTCCGCGTCCGGGCCGTGGGCGCTCATGCAACTGTGCAGCGAGGCGCCGCCAGGCACGAAGCCGCCGGCCTTGGCGTCATAGGCGCCCTGGATCAGGCCCATGAACTCGTTCATCAGGTTGCGGTGGAACCATGGCGGACGGAAGGTGTTCTCGGCCACCATCCAGCGCGGCGGGAAGATCACGAAGTCGATGTTGGCCAGGCCATGGACGCTGGTGGGGGAGGTCAGCACGGTGAAGATCGACGGGTCCGGGTGGTCGAAGCTGACCGTGCCGATGGTGTTGAAGCGGCGCAGGTCGTACTTGTAGGGCACGTTGTTGCCGTGCCAGGCGACCACGTCCAGCGGCGAGTGGTCAAGCTCGCAGGCCCACAGCTCGCCGAGGTATTTCTGCACCAGTTGCAGCGGCTGGCGGCTGTCTTCGTAGCGCGCCACCGGGGCCAGGAAGTCGCGCGGATTGGCCAGGCCATTGCTGCCGATCGGGCCGAGGTCGGGCAGGCGCAGCGGCGCGCCGTGGTTCTCGGCGATATAGCCGCGTGCCTCGCCGTCGAGCAGCTCGACGCGGAACTTCATCCCGCGCGGGATCACCGCGATCTCCAGCGGTTCGACCTGCAGCGCGCCGAGTTCGGTGCACAGGCGCAGGCGGCCCAACTGCGGGACCAGCAGCAGTTCGCCGTCGGCGTCGTAGAAGCAACGCTCCATCGAGCGGTTGGCCAGGTACTGGTAGATGCTCACGCCGGCGGGCTTGTCGCCGGGCGCGTTGGCGGCCATGCGCAGCAGGCCGTCGAGGAAGTCGGTGGGCTGCTCGGGCAGTGCCAGCGGGTCCCAGCGCAGGCGGTTGGGGGTCGGCGCATCCAGTTCGGCACCGGCGATCTGTCGTTCCAGGCGGCGGAACGGCGGATGCTTGGCCGACGGCGTGATGCGGTATAGCCAGGTGCGCCGGGCCTCGCTGCGAGCCATGGTGAAGGCGGTGCCGGAGAGCAGTTCGGCGTACAGGCCGTAGGGCGCTTTCTGCGGGGAGTTCTGGCCGACCGGCAGGGCGCCGGGGAGCGCTTCGCTGCTGAATTCGTTGCCGAAGCCCGATTGATAGGCGAGGGCAGTGGAGTCGAGGTTCATCTGAGGCCTCCGGGGAGTGGGGGCAGCTTGCCGCCGATCCGCCGGGGACCTGGCACGCTGGCTGCGTTATTTTTATCGTAATTCAATTACGCATAACGTAATTTGAGTGGATGGCAGCGTCAAGCTATAACGTCGGCCCCGCCCGCAGGAACCCGCGTCCATGGAAAAGAACAGCAGTCCCGCCGAAACCTCCGGCAAGCAGAAGGTCCGCTCCGCCGAAGTCGGTACCGATATCCTCAAGGCCCTCGCCGAACTCTCCCCGGCGACCTCGCTGTCGCGCCTGGCGGAGCATGTGGGGATGCCGGCGAGCAAGGTCCATCGCTATCTGCAGGCATTGATCGCCAGCGGCTTCGCGGTCCAGGACGCCTCCACCAATCATTACTCGCTGGGGCGCGAGGCGCTGCGCGTGGGCCTGGCGGCGCTGGACAGCATGGACGTGCTGAAGAGCGCCGCCGCGCCGCTGGCCGAGCTGCGCGACGTGCTCAACGAGACCTGCTTCCTCGCCGTCTGGGGCAACCGTGGAGCCACCGTGGTACAGGTGGAACAGGCGGTGCGCGCGGTGACGGTGGTCACCCAGGTCGGCTCGGTGCTGCCGCTGCTCGGTTCGTCCACCGGCCTGGTGTTCGCCGCGTTCCTGCCGGAACGCGAGGTGGCCGAGCTGCGCGAGGAAGAGTTGGCCGGGCGCGCCGACCATCCGCTGGCCGACCCGGCGGCCTATGCGGTGCTGCTGGAGGGCATCCGCGCGCGCGGCCTGCATGCGATCCATGGGCTGCTGATGCCTGGGGTGGAAGCGCTCTCGGCGCCGGTGTTCGATGCCCGCGGGCGGGTGGCGGCGGTGCTCACGGTGGTCGGCCCGGCGAGCATCTTCCAGGCCGAGGAGCAGGGGCCGGCGGCGGAACGGCTGCTTGCGACGACTCGGGCTATCAGTTGGCGGATGGGGTATGACGGCACCCAGGGTGGATGATGCAGTCTCCGAGCCTGAGGGTGATGTCGGGTAGGGCGGATAACCGCCCGCGGTTATCCGCCGCTCCTCAGGCCTTGGCCAGCAACGCCTTCGCCGCTCGCGATCCGTTGCTCTTGCCGAGCACCGCGCAGATGCGCTGGCCGGCGTCGACCAGGGCGTGCATGTCGACCCCGGTATGGATCTCCAGACCGTTCAGCAGGTAGAGGACGTCTTCGCTGGCGACGTTGCCGGTGGCGCCCTTGGCGTAGGGACAACCGCCGAGGCCGGCCACCGAGCTGTCGAATACCGCGATGCCTTCCAGCAGGCTGGCGTAGATGTTCGCCAGGGCCTGCCCGTAGGTGTCGTGGAAGTGCCCGGCGAGGCGCTCGCGGGGAACCTCGCTGGCCACCGCCTCGATCAGCCGGCGGGTGGCGCCGGCGGTGCCGACGCCGATGGTGTCGCCCAGGGACACTTCGTAGCAGCCCATCTGCTGGAGTTCGCGGGCGACCCAGGCGACCTGGCGCGGATCGACATCGCCGTCGTAGGGACAGCCGAGCACGCAGGAAATATAGCCGCGCACCCGCACCTGGTGCTGGCGCGCCGCCTCCAGCACCGGTACGAAGCGCTCCAGGCTGTCCTTGATCGAGCAGTTGATGTTGCGCTGGGAGAAGGCTTCCGACGCGGCGGCGAACACCGCCACTTCCTTCACTCCCGACTCCAGCGCCGCCTCGAAGCCTTTCAGGTTCGGCGCCAGCGCCGCGTAGGTCACGCCGGGACGCTGGCGGATGCCGGCGAATACCTCGGCCGAGCCGGCCATCTGCGGCACCCACTTGGGCGAGACGAAGCTGCCCACTTCGATGTAGTCCAGGCCGGCGGCGCTCAGGTCATCGACCAGACGGATCTTGTCGGCCACCTCGATCGGCTGTTTCTCGTTCTGCAGTCCGTCGCGCGGACCGACCTCCACCAGGCGGACCTTCTTCGGCAGGTTCATGCTGTTCCTCGTCTTGGCTGTCAGGCCTGGTTCTCGTCCAGCTCCACCAGCGGCGTGCCTTCCTCGACCAGTTCGCCCTCGCTGCAATACAGCGCCTTCACTACCCCGGCGTGGGGCGCGCGGATGCTGTGCTCCATCTTCATCGCCTCCAGCACCACCAGGGTGGCGCCGGCTTCGACCGTCTGGCCGGGCTCGACCAGGACCCGCACGATACTGCCGTTCATCGGCGCGCTCAAACCGCCCTGGTGGGCATGGGCGGCCTCGGCCTCGGCGATCGGGTCGACGGCTTCGATGGCCAGCAGTTCGCCCTCCCATTCGAGGAACAACTGGCGTCCGCGGCGCAATGCCGCCGAGCGACGGGTGACACCGTCCACCCGGCTGACCAGGTCGTCGCCGTCGAGGCGATACTGGCTGGGGCTGGCGTGGCGCAGGCGGACGCAGCGGCGTTCGTCGCGGCAGCGCAGCATCAGGTCGGACTCCCGCGCCAGGGCGCTGCGCCAGCCGTCGTTGCGACTCCAGGGCGAATACGGGTCGTCGTCGCGACGGTGGCCCGCTTCGCTCTGCAGCCAGGCCTCGGCGGCGGCCTGCCAGAAATGCTCCGGCAGCGCTTGCGGCGCCGGCAGCAGGTCGTCTTGGTGGCGCGCGATGAAACCGGTGTCCAGTTCGGCGGCGGCGAACGCCGGATGGGCGAGGATGCGGCGGAGGAATGCCAGGTTGGTGCGCAGGCCGCCGACCGAGGTTTCCGCCAGCATCGCCAGCAGGCGCTGGCGGGCTTCCTCGCGGGTTTCGCCCCAGGCGAT
>NZ_KV828414.1:30207-59537 GCF_001836405.1 Pseudomonas sp. HMSC057H01
CCGGCCGGGGCCGGCGGGCGCTTCGCGGTACAGCGCCAGGCGGCCGCTGGCGGGGAGGAAGCCGCCCTCGGGGTCTTCCGCGTAGAGCCGCACTTCGATGGCGTGGCCGTTCAGCGGCACCTGTTCCTGTGTCAGCGGCAGCGCCTCGCCGCGAGCGACGCGGATCTGCCAGGCGACCAGGTCGAGGCCGGTGATGGCCTCGGTGACCGGGTGTTCCACCTGCAGGCGGGTGTTCATTTCCATGAAGAAGAACTGGCCGCGTTCGTCGAGGAGGAATTCGACGGTACCGGCGCCAACGTAGCCGATCGCCTGCGCCGCGCGTACCGCGGCCTCGCCCATGGCCCGGCGCAGTTCCGCGCCGAGACCGGGGGCGGGGGCTTCCTCGACGACCTTCTGGTGGCGGCGCTGGATCGAACAGTCGCGTTCGTTGAGGTACAGGCAGTGGCCATGGCGATCGGCGAATACCTGGATCTCCACGTGGCGCGGCTTCAGCAGGTATTTCTCCACCAGCATCCGCGCGTCGCCGAAGGCGGCCTTGGCCTCGCGCTGGGCGGAGGAAAGGGCCTCGGCCAGCTCGGCTTCGTGCTCCACCACCTTCATGCCCTTGCCGCCGCCGCCAGCGGCGGCCTTGAGCAGCACCGGGTAGCCGATCCTTCCGGCTTCCCGGCGGAAGGTCTCGGCGTCCTGGGCTTCGCCGTGATAGCCGGGCACCAGCGGCACGCCGGCTTCTTCCATCAGCGCCTTGGCCGCCGACTTGCTGCCCATGGCGTCGATGGCCGCCGCCGGCGGCCCGAGGAAGAGCAGGCCGGCTTCCTCGCAGGCGCGGGCGAAGTCGGCGTTCTCCGAGAGGAAGCCGTAGCCGGGGTGGATCGCCTGGGCGCCGCTGGCGAGGGCGGCGGCGATGATCCTGTCGCCGCGCAGGTAGCTGTCGGCGGGCTTGGCGCCGCCCAGGTCGACGGCGATGTCGGCTTCGGCGACGTGGCGGGCGTGGCGGTCGATGTCGCTGTGCACGGCGACGCTGCCGATGCCGAGGGCGCGCGCGCTGCGCATCACCCGGCAGGCGATCTCGCCGCGGTTGGCGACCAGGATGCGCTGGATGCTGCGGTAGTCCGGGTTCATGCGTCGTTTCTCCAGGCGGGCGTGCGTTTCTCCAGGAAGGCGCGCAGGCCTTCCTGGCCTTCCGGGCTGATGCGGATGCGGGCGATGGCCGCCTCGGTGTAGCGGCGCAGCGCCGGGCTCAGCTCGGCGGCCTCGACCTCATGGTAGAGCGCCTTGCAGGCGACCAGGGCGCGCGGGCTGTTTTGCAGCAGGTTGGCGATCCAGGCCTCGGCCTGGCTTTCCAGTTCGGCGGCGGGACAGCTTTCGCTGAGCAGGCCCAGTTCGCTGGCGCGGCGTCCGTCGAAGCGCTCGGCGGTCAGCGAATAGCGTCGCGCGGCGCGCTGGCCGATGGCCTTGACCACGAACGGGGCGATGGTCGCCGGGATCAGGCCGATGCGTACCTCGGACAGGCAGAAGGTCGCGTCGTCGCTGCCGATGGCCATATCGCAGCAACTGACCAGGCCGACCCCGCCGCCGAACACCGCGCCCTGGACCACCGCCAGGGTCGGCTTGGGCAGGTTGTAGAGATGGGTCATGAGTTCGGCGATGCGCTGGGCGTCGGCCAGGTTGCCCTGGTAGTCGAGGTCCACCGACTGCTGCATCCAGGCCAGGTCGGCACCGCCGCAGAAGTGCCGGCCACGGCCGCGCAGCACCAGCAGGCGGACCTGCGGGTCGCTGCCGACGCGATCGATGGCCTGCAACAGTTCGTCGATCACGACGGCATTGAAGGCGTTGTTCTTTTCCGCCCGGTCCAGCCACAGGGTGGCTACGCCGCGCGGGTCGATCTCAAGCTGGATGGTCTGGAATTCGCTCATGCTGGTCTGCTCGTCACATGCGGAACACGCCGAAGGCGGTCGGCTCGATGGGGGCGTTGAGGGCGGCGGAAAGCGCCAGGGCGAGCACCTCGCGGGTCTGCGCCGGATCGATCACGCCGTCGTCCCACAGTCGCGCGCTGGAGTAGTAGGGATGGCCCTGGTGCTCGTACTGCTCGAGGATCGGTGCCTTGATCTTCGCCTCCTCTTCGACGCCGAGCTGCTGGCCGGCGCGCTCGGCCTGCTCGCGCTTGACCTGGGCGAGCACCCCGGCGGCCTGTTCGCCGCCCATCACGCCGATCCTCGCGTTCGGCCACATCCACAGGAAGCGCGGGTCGTAGGCGCGTCCGCACATGCCGTAGTTGCCGGCGCCGAAGCTGCCGCCGATCAGCACGGTGAACTTCGGCACCCGCGCGCAGGCCACCGCGGTCACCAGCTTGGCGCCGTGCTTGGCGATGCCACCGGCCTCGTACTTCTGGCCGACCATGAAACCGGTGATGTTCTGCAGGAACAGCAGCGGGATGCCGCGCTGGCAGGCCAGTTCGATGAAGTGCGCGCCTTTCTGCGCGGCCTCGGCGAAGAGGATCCCGTTGTTGGCCAGGATGGCTATCGGATAGCCGTGCAGGTGGGCGAAGCCGCAGACCAGGGTGGTGCCGAACAGCGCCTTGAACTCGTCGAACTCGGAGCCGTCCACCAGCCGTGCGATCACTTCGCGCACGTCGTAGGGCTGCTTGCTGTCGGCGGGAATCACCCCGTACAGCTCCTCGGCGGGGTACAGCGGTGCGCGCGGCGCACGGCATTGCAGCTGGCCCTGCTTGCGCCAGTTGAGGTTGGCGACGCAGCGGCGGGCGATGGCCAGGGCATGGTCATCGTCCTCGGCATAGTGGTCGGCGACCCCGGAGACCTTGCAGTGCACGTCGGCGCCGCCAAGTTCCTCGGCGCTGACCACCTCGCCGGTAGCGGCCTTCACCAGCGGCGGCCCGGCGAGGAAGATGGTGGCCTGTTCGCGCACCATCACGGTTTCGTCGGACATCGCCGGCACGTAGGCCCCGCCGGCGGTGCAGGAGCCCATGACCACGGCGATCTGCGGGATGCCGCGGGCACTCATGTTGGCCTGGTTGAAGAAGATCCGGCCGAAGTGCTCGCGGTCGGGGAACACCTCGTCCTGGCGCGGCAGGTTGGCGCCGCCGGAGTCCACCAGGTAGATGCATGGCAGGCGGTTTTCCAGGGCGATGGCCTGGGCCCGCAGGTGCTTCTTCACAGTCAGCGGATAGTAGGTGCCGCCCTTCACCGTGGCATCGTTGCCGACGATCATGCATTCCACCCCTTCGACCCGGCCGATCCCGGCGACGATGCCGGCGGCGGCGACCTCTTCGCCGTAGACCTCATGGGCGGCGAGGGCGGAAAGCTCGAGGAACGGCGAGCCGGGGTCGAGCAGGCGGTTGATGCGTTCGCGCACCAGCAGCTTGCCGCGCGCGCTGTGCCGGGCCTGGGCGGCGCTACCGCCGCCTTCGTGGATGCGGCCGAGGAGGGTGCGCAGGGCGTTGACCTGTTCCAGCATGGTCGCGGCGTTGGCCGCGAACTCGGCGGAGCGTGGATTGATCTGGGTGTGCAGGATGGCCATGGCGGTGGCTCCGTGTCGAGGTGGGCGGAAGCGGTTGGCGCCCGCTCCCGACCTGGCGATGCGCCTGTCGATGCAATGGAATGCCCTCTCCCTGGCGGAAAAGGGCCGGGGAGAGCGAGGCTTCAGCGGGTTTCGTTGAACAGCTCGCGGCCGATCAGCATGCGGCGGATCTCGCTGGTGCCGGCGCCGATCTCGTAGAGCTTGGCGTCGCGCAACAGGCGGCCGGTGGGAAACTCGTTGATGTAGCCGTTGCCGCCGAGGATCTGGATCGCGTCCAGGGCCATCTGGGTGGCGCGCTCGGCGCTGTAGAGGATCACCCCGGCGGCGTCCTTGCGGGTCGTCTCGCCGCGGTCGCAGGCGGCGGCCACGGCGTATAGGTAGGCGCGGCTGGCGTTGAGGGCGGTGTACATGTCGGCCACCTTGCCCTGGACCAGCTGGAATTCGCCGATGCTCTGGCCGAACTGGCGGCGGTCATGGATGTACGGCACCACCACGTCCATGCACGCCTGCATGATTCCCACCGGGCCGCCGGAAAGCACCACGCGCTCGTAGTCGAGGCCGCTCATCAGTACCTTGACCCCTCCGTTGACCGCGCCGAGGACGTTCTCCTCGGGTACCTCGACGTCCTGGAAGATCAGTTCGCAGGTGTTCGAGCCGCGCATGCCCAGCTTGTCCAGCTTCGGCCCGCGACTGAAGCCTTTCCAGTCGCGCTCGACGATGAACGCGGTGATCCCGTGCGCGCCCTTGTCCGCGTCGGTCTTGGCGTAGATCACATAGGTATGGGCATCGGGACCGTTGGTGATCCACATCTTGCTGCCGTTGAGAACGAAGCGGTCGCCGACCCGGTCCGCGCGCAGCTTCATCGAGACCACGTCGGAGCCGGCGTTGGGTTCGCTCATCGCCAGCGCACCGATGTGTTCGCCGGACACCAGGGCCGGCAGGTAGCGGGCCTTCTGTTCGGCGTTGCCGTTGCGCTTGATCTGGTTGACGCAGAGGTTGGAATGCGCGCCATAGGAGAGCGCCACCGAGGCCGAGGCCCGGCTGATCTCTTCCATGACCACGGCGTGTGCCAGGTAGCCCAGCGCCGAACCGCCGTACTCCTCGTCGACGGTGATGCCGAGCAGGCCCATCTCGCCGAACTTGCGCCACATGTCCATGGGGAACTGGTTGTCCTGGTCGATCTGCGCGGCGCGCGGCTGCAGTTCGGCGGTGACGAAGCCGCGGACCTGGTCGCGGAGCATGTCGATGGTTTCGCCGAGGGCGAAGTTGAGGCTGGGATAGGTCATGCTTTCACCTGTAATTGTGCTTGTCCGGTTTAAAGCTTCGAATGAGGTTTATGTTGCAACTGGTTGTTTGTTATAGCTTTTAATCAGCGCAGCTCGACAGCGCTCCTCGGCAGTATCCAGTTCCAGCTGCATCTGTTCGATGTCCAGCAACTGTTGTTCCAGCTGGGCGCGGCGCTCGGCGATCTTCTCCAGCATGGTGTTCAACTGCTTCTGGTTGCCGCTGCTCGGGTCCGGGTCGTAGAGCTCGATCAGTTCGCGGCATTCGGCGAGGGAAAAACCGATGCGCTTGCCGCGCAGGATCAGCTTCAGGCTGACCTTGTCGCGCGGCGAATAGATGCGTTCCTGGCCGCGTCGCTCGGGGGAGAGCATGCCTTGCTCCTCGTAGAAGCGGATGGCGCGGGTGGTGATGTCCAGTTCGCGGGCGAGATCGGAGATGGTGTAGGTGGTGGACATGCGCAGGCACCTGCTTGTTTACCTTTACGTTAACGTAAAGCTGCACCGAAATCCTGTCAACGCCTGGAACGGGGGAAAAATGACAGCCGTGAAAGATACTTGTCAGAAATATTTAATCGGCGCCTCATGAAAGGGCACGGATGGCTCTGTTCTGCTTCGCCGAACACTGTGTTTCTCGGAGGAGTCGTAACGATGAGTCGGCTGATGACCTACAGGACGCTGCTGGCTTGCCTGCTCGCCGCGTTGCTTGCGCTGCTGGTGGCGGGTCAGCAGCAGCGCGCGTTCGAGCGCATCTGGTTCAAGCTGGAGCAGCGCTACGGCGGCGATGTTGCGCGCGAGAACGCCCTGCGCCTGGCCGACTATCGGGTCGATATCGAAGCCCGCGTGCTGGGCGCGGAGTCCAACGTCTCGGCGCTGTCCTTCGACCCCAGCCGGCGCAGCCTGGTCAGCGTGACCAACCAGGACCCGCATTTCCTCGAGCTGTCGCTGGACGGCGAATTGCTGCGACGCATCCCCCTGCGCGGTTTCCAGGATCCGGAGGCTATCGAGTACATCCGGCCCGGCGTCTACGTGGTCGCCGAGGAGCGTCGCCAACGCCTGGTGGAGATCCATGTCGACGCCGACACCCGGGTGATCGACATCGACGATCCGCGCAACGCCCGGAAGTTCTCCCTGGGCAGTGCAAACAAACGCAACAAGGGCTTCGAGGGGTTGGCCTACGACCCGCTGCGCGAGCGCCTGTTCGTGGCCCGGGAAAAGGCGCCGGTGGGCATCATCGAGGTAAACGGCTTCTTCAACGACCGCGGCGAGGCGCTCGACCTGAGCGTCGGCGGCGACCCGCAGCGCGATCGCGGGTTGTTCCTCACCGATCTGTCGAGCCTCTACTACGACAAGGCCAGCGATCACCTGCTGGTGCTTTCCGACGAGTCGCGGGTGGTCATCGAACTGGATCGCGCCGGGGATCCGCTCGGTAGCCTGACCCTGCGTGGCGGCAACCATGGCCTGACGGACGACGTGCCGCAGGCCGAAGGGTTGGCGATGGACGACCGGGGCAGCCTGTACGTGGTCAGCGAGCCGAACCTGTTCTACCGCTTCAGCCGAGCGCTGCCGGCGGCCGACTAGGGCGGGAAAAGGACGGCGGAATTCAGGCTTGCGCGCCGGATAGCGCCGGCGCGTAGCCGATCATCTGTCGCAGCAGCGGGTCGGTGAACTGCTGTTGCCAGTCGTCCAGCTTGCCCCGAAGGTCGGGGCCGTTGGCCGGAACGATCGGGGCCGCGCGCGGCTGCCGAGGCGTCGGTGGGCAGGCGCCGAGCAGCCCGACGCACAGTGCCAGGGTGGGGAGCGAGAGTTTCGCTAGGGGCATCAGGCTTGCTCCGTCGGGATCCGGGGCGAGGTGCCGGTGCGCGGCGCCTTGCGTAACCGGAACAGGCGCCCGACCACCAGGAAGAACAGCGGTACCAGGAACACCGCGAGTACCGTGGCGGTGACGATCCCGCCGAGCACCCCGGTGCCGATGGCGACCTGGGCGCCGGAACCGGCGCCGCTGGAGAGCGCCAGCGGGACCACGCCGAAACCGAACGCCAGCGAGGTCATGACGATCGGTCGCAGGCGCAGGCGCGCGGCCTCCAGGGTCGCCTGCAGCAGGCTCATGCCTTCCTGGTAATGGTCCTTGGCTACCTCGATGATGAGGATGGCGTTCTTCGCCGAGAGGCCGATGATGGTGATCAGGCCGACCTTGAAGTAGATGTCGTTGGGCAGGCCGCGCAGGCTCACCCCGAGCAGTGCGCCGAGCACGCCCAGCGGCACCACCAGGATCACCGCCAGCGGGATCGACCAGCTTTCGTAGAGGGCGGCCAGGGCGAGGAACACGATCAGCACCGAGAGGGCGAACAGCGCCGGCGCCTGGGCGCCGGACAGGCGTTCTTCGAAGGACTGGCCGGACCACTCGTGGGCGATGCCCTCGGGCAGGCCCTGCATCAATTCCTCCATCGCCTGCATGGCTTCGCCGCTGCTGTAGCCCGGTGCGGCCTGGCCCTCGAGGTTGAACGAGGGATAGCCGTTGTAGCGGGTCAGTTGCGGCGGGCCGAGGGTCCAGGCGGCCTTGGCGAACGTCGCCAGCGGGACCATCTCGCCCTGCTCGTTGCGCACGTGAAGCCGGCCGATGTCGTCGATGCCCAGGCGCTTGGCGCCGTCGGCCTGGACCACCACCTTGCGCACCTGGCTGCCGTGCATGAAGTCGCCGATGTAGTCCGAGCCGAACATCACCGCCAGGGTGGTGTTGATCTCGTCCATGCTCACGCCGAGGGTCTCCGCCTTGCGCCGGTCGATGTCCAGGCGGATCTGCGGCGCCTCGCCCTGGCCGGCGAACATCACGTTGGCCAGGCGCGGGTCCTCGGCGGCGCGCGCCAGCAACTGGTCGCGGGCCTTGACCAGGGCCTCGTAGCCGACCCCGCCACGGTCCTGCAGGCGGAAGTCGAAGCCGCTGGTGGAACCCAGGTCCGGCAGCGGCGGCGAGTTCATCGCATACACCGTACGGTTGGGCAGGCCGGCGAAGCGCTGGTTGATGCGCTCGACGATGGCGCCGACGTGCTGGCTGGCCTCCCGGCGTTCCGACCAGTCCTTCAGGGTGGCGAAGATCATCGCCGAGCTGGTGCCGTCGCCGTACAGGCTGAAGCCGCCGACCGCATAGGCGTAGGCCACCGGTTCGTGCTCCGCCAGGTAGCGCTCTACATCGGCGACGTTGGCCATGGTCTCCGCCATCGGCGTGCCTTCGGGCTGCATCACCATGATCATGAAGTCGCCCTGGTCCTCTTCCGGCAGGAACGCCTGCGGCAGGCGCACGAAGAGCAGGGCGACCACGCCGATGACCAGGGCGTAGACCAGCATCCAGCGGACCGGCCGGGCGAGGATGCCGGCCACCGCGTTGCGGTAGCGTCCGGTCAGGCGCAGGAAGGCGCGGTTGAACCAGCCGAAGAAGCCGCGCTTCTCATGGTGGTCGGCGTCGATCGGGCGCAGCAGGGTGGCGCACAGGGCCGGGGTCAGCGACAGCGCGAGGAACGCCGAGAAGCCGATGGAGACCGCCAGGGTCACCGCGAACTGGCGGTAGATGTTGCCCACCGCGCCGCTGAAGAACGCCATCGGCACGAATACCGAGACCAGCACCACGGTGATGCCGACGATGGCCCCGCTGATCTGGCGCATCGCCTTGACCGTGGCGTCGTGCGGCGACAGGCCTTCCTCGGCCATCAGCCGCTCGACGTTCTCCACCACGATGATCGCGTCGTCCACCAGGATGCCGATCGCCAGGACCATGCCGAACATGGTCAGCACGTTGATCGAGAAGCCCAGGCCGAGCATCACCGTGAAGGTGCCGAGCAGGGCCACCGGCACCACCAGCGTCGGGATCAGGGTGGCGCGGAAGTTCTGCATGAACAGGTACATCACGGCGAACACCAGCAGCATCGCCTCGAGCAGGGTGCTGACCACCTTCCTGATCGAGATCTCGACGAACGCCGAGGTGTCGTAGGGGATGTTGTAGCTCACGCCCTCCGGGAAGTAGCGCGACAGCTCGTCGAGGGTGGCGCGGATGCGCTTGGCGGTGGCCACTGCGTTGGAGCCGGGCGCCATCTTCACCGCCAGGCCGGTGGCGGTCATCTGGTTGACCCGCGAGACGAAGCCGTACTCGCTTTGGCCGAACTCGACGCGGGCCACGTCGCGCAGGCGGATCGCGCCGCCGTCGGCGCGGATGCGCAGCGGAATCTCGCCGAACTGCTCGGGCGTCACCAGGGTGTCGTCGACCTTCACCGTGGCGCTGATCGGCGCCGAGTCGGGGACCCCGAGGTTGCCGATGTCGCCCACGGTGAGGCGGGCGTTGTGCCGGCGCACGGCGTTGACCAGGTCGCTGGCGCTGAGGTTCATCGAGGTCAGCTTGGCCGGGTCGGGCCAGATGCGCATGGCGTACTCGGCGCCCCAGGTCTCGACCTTGCCCACGCCCTCCACCCGGCGCAGCGCCTGCAACACGTTGGACGAGGCGATCTCGCCCAGTTCCATGGCGTCGTAGCGGCCGCTGGAGGAGGTGAGGGTGACGATCAGCTGGATGCTGTCCGCCGCCTTCTCCACGTAGATACCGTCGCGCCGCACCGACTCGGGCAGGCGCGACTCGACGATCTTCAGGCGGTTCTGCACTTCCACCGCGGCGAGGTCGGCGTTCACGCCCTGGCGGAAGGTCAGGGTCAGCGAAGCCTGGCCGGTGCTGCTGGTGGCCTTGGTGTAGAGCAGGCCGGGCGCGCCGTTCATCTCGCGCTCGATGATCGCGGTCACCGCTTCCTCGACCACCTTGGCCGAGGCGCCGGGATAGCTGGCGCTGACGTTGACCACCGGCGGCGCGATGTCCGGGTACTGGGCGACCGGCAGGAAGCGGATCGCCAGGACCCCGGCGAGCACGATCAGCAGGGAGATCACCCAGGCGAAGACCGGCCGGTCAATGAAGAAACGAGCCATTCGTAGCGTTCTCCGTCACTGGCCCGCCGGCGAGGCGGCCAGCGGTGAGGGGGCGTCGGCGCTGGCCGGCTGGCGGACCACCGCCTGGACGCTGGAGCCGGCGGCATGCTGGGCGGCGTTCTCGACGATCACCCGCTCGCCGCCCTTGAGCCCGCGGCTGATGATCCAGTCGCGGCCCTGCAGGGTGTCGGCGCGGACCTCCACGTCTTCCACCACGCCCTGTGGGTTGACCACCTTGACCACGGCGGACTGGGCGGTACGGATCAGCGCGTCGCGCGGGACGGTGATCGCCTGCGGGTTCACCGCGCGCTGCAGGCGCACCTGCACGTAGCCGCCGGGCAGCAATTCGCGATGCGGATTGCGGAACAGGGCACGCATGGCGATGGTGTCGGTGCCGGGGTCGACCGCGAGGTCGGAGAACAGCAGCTCGCCGGCCAGCGGGTACTCGCTGCCGTCGGCCAGGACCAGGCGCACGGCGATGTCCTTGTCGGCGACACCCTTCACCTGGCCTTCGCGGATCGCCCGCTGCATGGCGGCGACTTCGCCGGCCGGCTGGGAGAAGTTCACGTAGATCGGATCGATCTGCTCGACGCGGGTCAGCGGTGTCGGCGAGTCCTCGCCGACCAGCGCGCCTTCGGTGACCAGCGCGCGCCGCGCGCGGCCGTCGATCGGCGCGGTGACCGTGGCGTAGCCCAGGCGCAGGCGGGCCTGCTCCAGTTCGGCCTTGGCCGAGGCGATCTGCGCCAGGGCCTGGCGCGCGTCGGTCTGCGCTTCGGTGTACTCGCGTTCGCTGATGGCGCGGTCCTTGATCAGGTCGGCGTAGCGCTTGAGCTTGTCGGCCGCCGCCGCGTGGCTGGCCTCGGCCCGGGCCAGGGCGCCGCGGCTGATGTCCAGGGCCGCCTTCAAGGGCGCCGGGTCGATCTGGAACAGCACGGTGCCGGCGCGGACGTCCTGGCCTTCCTCGTACAGGCGACGGGTGACGATGCCGGCGACGCGCGCCCGCACCTCGGCCTGGCGGTACGCTTCCAGGCGTCCGGGCAGCTCGCTGGTGATGCCGATGGGCGCCGGCCTGGCGACGATCACGCCGACCTCGGCGGGGGCCTCCGCAGTCTTCCCGGTGTCCGCTGCTTCTTCGCAGCCCAGCAGGAATAGGGCGACCAGGGCCGCCAGCAGCCCGCGCAGCGAGCCGGTCCATTGGATGTGCATGGGTGTCCCTCGATTCGTGAACTCGCGAGCTTGCCCGGGAAGGGGCACCGCAACTCACGAGCGGCGCGACAGTAGCATATAATCAATCATGAGTGATTAATTAATTGGCGTTTCTGTAACATATCCTTATGATCTGCGGCGCCTTTCCCTTGTGAGGACGTTCAGTGGCCAGGAAAACCAAAGAGGAATCCCAGAAAACCCGCGATGGCATACTCGATGCCGCCGAGCGGGTTTTCCTGGAAAAGGGCGTGGGCACCACTGCCATGGCCGACCTGGCGGACGCCGCCGGGGTTTCTCGCGGTGCGGTCTACGGCCACTACAAGAACAAGATCGAGGTCTGTCTGGCGATGTGCGACCGCGCCTTCGGCCAGATCGAGGTACCCGATGAAAACGCCAGGGTGCCGGCGCTGGACATCCTCCTGCGCGCCGGCATGGGCTTTCTCCGCCAGTGCTGCGAACCCGGTTCGGTGCAGCGGGTGCTGGAGATCCTCTACCTCAAGTGCGAACGCAGCGACGAGAACGAGCCGCTGCTGCGCCGCCGCGAGCTGCTCGAGAAGCAGGGGCAACGCTTCGGCCGACGGCAGATCCGCCGGGCGGTGGAGCGCGGCGAACTGCCGGCGCGGCTGGACGTCGAGCTGGCCAGCATCTATCTGCAATCGCTGTGGGACGGCATCTGCGGCACCCTGGCCTGGACCGAGCGCTTGCGCGACGATCCCTGGAGCCGCGCCGAACGCATGTTCCGCGCCGGCCTCGATAGCCTGCGCAGTTCTCCCTACCTCTTGCTGGCGGACGCCTGAGGGCGTCAATCGTCCGCCATCAGGTGCCTGCGCTGGTCCTCGGCGCCGGCGACCACCAGCCGCTGGGCGTCCTCCTCGCTGATGTGCAGGCGCTTGCCATCGATGTAGAGCACCGACAGGCGCGCCTCGGCGTCGGTACCGATGCGCAGGCTGTCGACCGGCGCGCGATGCCGGCTGCCTTCGATCTCCACGCTGCAGATGCCTTGTTCCGAATCGATTTCGATGGACATGGGAACCTCCCGTTTTCTCCGCCTACCTTGGGTGGACCCCGGGCATCCGCGCGGGTTCTGTCACGGTAGCTTCACGCCAGCGTCACGCGCCTGCCACCGCGCTTGGCTGCAATCGTCCGCAGAGAAGGCGAGGCCAGCGGAGGACGACGCCATGCGGCTATGCGTGATTGGTGCGGGCTATGTGGGACTGGTGACGGCGGCCTGTTTCGCCGAGATGGGCAACCAGGTGCGCTGCGTGGA
Source organism: Pseudomonas sp. HMSC057H01 (assembly GCF_001836405.1). Taxonomy (NCBI): domain Bacteria; kingdom Pseudomonadati; phylum Pseudomonadota; class Gammaproteobacteria; order Pseudomonadales; family Pseudomonadaceae; genus Pseudomonas; species Pseudomonas sp. HMSC057H01. The sequence goes on from NZ_KV828414.1 coordinate 42,454, forward strand.
GCGCGACCGCGAGCGGGTCGCGCGGCTGAGACGCGGCGAGATGCCGATCTACGAGCCGGGCCTGGAAAGCATCCTGCGCGATCAGCTGGACGCCGCCCGCCTGACCTTCACCGCCAGCCTGGCGGAAGGCCTGGCCGACGCCGAGGTGGTGTTCATCGCCGTCGGCACGCCGTGCGGCGAGGACGGCTCGGCCGACCTCAGCCACGTGATGGCGGTCGCCGAGCAACTTGGCGCGCAACTGCGCCAGGCCTGCATCGTGGTCAACAAGTCGACCGTGCCGGTGGGCACCGCCGAACGGGTCGAAGAGATCATCCGCCTGGGCCTGGCGCGCCGGCGCAAGCGCTTCCGGGTGGCGGTGGCGAGCAATCCGGAGTTCCTCAAGGAAGGCTCGGCGGTGGACGACTTCAGGCGCCCGGACCGGGTCATCATCGGCAGCGCCGAGGCGCAGGCCGGGGAAACCCTGCGCCAGCTCTACGCGCCGTTCCTGCGCAATCACGAACGGGTCCTGCTGATGGGGCGCCGCGAGGCCGAGTTCAGCAAGTACGCGGCCAATGCCTTCCTCGCCACCAAGATTTCCTTCATGAACGAGATGGCCGGGCTGTGCGCCCTCACCGGCGTCGACATCGAGGACGTGCGCCGTGGCATGGGCAGCGACAAGCGCATCGGCACCCATTTCATCTACGCCGGCTGCGGCTACGGCGGCTCGTGCTTTCCCAAGGACGTCCGCGCGCTGATCCGCAGCGCCGAGCAACAGGGCTTCGACAGCCAGATACTGCGTGCGGTGGAAGCGCGCAACGCGCGGCAGAAGGAACTGCTCTTCGAGACCCTCGGCGAGCTGTTCCAGGGACGCTGGCAAGGGCGCACGGTGGCGCTCTGGGGGCTGGCCTTCAAGCCGGGTACCGACGACCTGCGCGAGGCGCCGAGCCTGGTCCTGCTGGAGGCGCTGCTGCGCCACGGGGTGCGGGTCAGGGCCCATGACCCGGTGGCCAACGCCGGGGTCGCGGCACGCTATCCGGACGCGCTGGCGTGCGCCCAGTTGACGCTCCACGACTCGCCCTACGCCGCCGTCGAGGGCGCCGATGCCCTGGTGCTGGTGACCGAGTGGAAACAGTTCCGCCAGCCGGACTTCCAGAAAATCCGTGGATCCATGCGAACTCCCCTGTTGGTCGACGGTCGGAATCTCTACGCACCGGCGCGGATGGCGGAACTGGGCTTCATCTACCAGGGCATAGGACGTCCAAGGGCCGGGCATTGTAAGGCGAGCGCAGCCTGATTAGACTGCGCGCCATCCGCATACTTCGTCCATGTCGAAGGATTCTCATGATCAAGAAATGTCTTTTCCCGGCCGCCGGTTACGGCACTCGTTTCCTCCCGGCCACCAAGGCCATGCCCAAGGAAATGCTGCCGGTGGTGAACAAGCCGCTGATCCAGTACGCGGTGGAGGAGGCGCTGGAAGCCGGCCTTTCCGAGATCGGCATCGTCACCGGCCGCGGCAAGCGTTCGCTGGAAGACCACTTCGACATCAGCTACGAGCTGGAACACCAGATCCGCAACACCGACAAGGAAAAGTACCTGGTCGGCATCCGTCGGCTGATCGACGAGTGCACCTTCGCCTACACCCGCCAGGTGGAGATGAAGGGCCTCGGCCACGCCATCCTCACCGGTCGTCCGCTGATCGGCGACGAGCCGTTCGCCGTGGTCCTGGCCGACGACCTGTGCCTGAACCTCGAAGGCGACAGCGTGCTGAAGCAGATGGTCAAGCTGTACAACCAGTTCCGCTGCTCCATCGTGGCGATCCAGGAAGTGCCGCCGGAAGAGACCAACAAGTACGGCGTGATCGCCGGCGAGATGATCCGCGACGATATCTTCCGGGTGAACACCATGGTCGAGAAGCCGAAGCCGGAAGAGGCGCCGTCGAACCTGGCGATCATCGGCCGCTACATCCTGACCCCGGACATCTTCGACCTGATCGAGCAGACCGAACCGGGCAAGGGCGGCGAGATCCAGATCACCGATGCCCTGATGAAGCAGGCCCAGGACGGCTGCGTGCTGGCCTACAAGTTCAAGGGCAAGCGTTTCGACTGCGGCAGCGCCGAGGGCTACATCGAGGCGACCAACTTCTGCTACGAAAACCTCTACAAGACCGGCAAGGCTCACTGAGCCTCGCCGTTCCCAATGAAGAACGCCGCGTCCCCGATGGGGGCGCGGCGTTTTTCGTATGGGGCGAACGACCATGGGGGGTTATCCGCTCTACCCGAGCTGTCGGCGGGCGTGGCGTTGTTGGCGTCGGGCGAATAACCCCGCCAGCCTGGCCTGGGCCACGCGGCGCCTCCGCGCCCGGTCAGAGAATCGGTAGTGCCTCGGAACCCGGCCCCAGCGGCTGGCCGTAACTGAACTCCACATAGTTGCCCGCGGGATCGCGCAGGCCGCAGTAGTAGCCGACCGGATAGGGCTCGTCGCGCGGCGCCCAGACCAGGCAGCCGGCGGCCTCGGCGCGGCGCGCCAGATCGTCTACCGCGGCGCGGCTGGAGAGGGCGAAGCCGAAATGACTGTAATCGTCGCTGGCCAGGTTGCGCGGCTGGCCGCCGGGCATGATGACGAAGATGAAGCGTTGTTCCTGGCCGGGTTCGGCCATCCAGACGATCTGCGAGCCTTTGCCGGGGCGCCGGTGGATCACCCGCATGCCGCAGAAGGTTTCGTAGAAGGCGATGCAGGCGTCGAGGTCGGGGACGTGCAGCGCCAGGTGGGTGAGGGTGGGGGACATCGCGCTTACCTCCACGGACAAGCATAGCCCATCGCCTGCCAGGCCCTGCGCTGAGCCGTTTCGACAGGTTTCTGCGTCGATCCGGCGGGAGCCGACGCTGGTGAATGGGTTATGCTGGAACGCATCTGATCCAGGAGTAGGAACATGTCTTTCGATTTCGATCTGTTCGTCATCGGCGCCGGCTCCGGGGGCGTACGCGCCGCCCGCTTCGCCGCCGGCTTCGGTGCCCGTGTCGCGGTGGCGGAGAGTCGCTACCTGGGTGGCACCTGCGTCAACGTCGGCTGCGTGCCGAAGAAGCTGCTGGTCTATGGCGCGCATTTCAGCGAGGACTTCGAGCAGGCCCGGGCCTATGGTTGGAGCGCCGGCGAGGCGCAGTTCGACTGGGCGACCCTGATCGGCAACAAGAACCGCGAGATCCAGCGGCTCAACGGCATCTACCGCAACCTGCTGGTGAACAGCGGGGTGACTTTGCTCGAAGGTCACGCCCGTCTGCTCGATGCGCACAGCGTCGAGGTGGACGGCCAGCGTTTCAGCGCCAAGCACATTCTCATCGCCACCGGTGGCTGGCCGCAGGTGCCGGACATTCCCGGCAAGGAACACGCGATCACCTCCAACGAGGCGTTCTTCCTCGAGCGCCTGCCGCGCCGTGTGCTGGTGGTCGGCGGCGGCTACATCGCCGTCGAGTTCGCCTCGATCTTCAACGGGCTCGGCGCCGAGACCACCTTGCTCTACCGTCGCGACCTGTTCCTGCGCGGCTTCGACCGCAGCGTCCGCGAACACCTGCGCGACGAATTGGGCAAGAAGGGCCTGGACCTGCAGTTCAACAGCGACATCGCCCGTATCGACAAACAGGCCGATGGCAGCCTGGCCGCGACCCTCAAGGACGGCCGGGTGCTGGAGGCGGACTGCGTGTTCTATGCCACCGGGCGGCGGCCGATGCTGGATGACCTTGGCCTGGAAAACACCGGAGTGAAGCTGACCGACAAGGGCTTCATCGCGGTCGACGAGCATTACCAGACCAGCGAGCCGTCGATCCTCGCCCTGGGCGATGTGATCGGTCGCGTCCAGTTGACCCCCGTGGCGCTGGCCGAGGGCATGGCGGTGGCGCGGCGGCTGTTCAAGCCGGAGGAGTACCGTCCGGTGGACTACAAGTTGATTCCCACCGCGGTGTTCAGCCTGCCCAACATCGGCACCGTCGGCCTGACCGAGGAGGAGGCGCTGAGCGCCGGGCACAAGGTGAAGATCTTCGAGAGCCGCTTCCGGCCGATGAAGCTGACCCTTACCGACGACCAGGAAAAGACCCTGATGAAGCTGGTCGTGGATGCCCACGACGACAGGGTGCTGGGCTGCCACATGGTCGGCGCCGAGGCCGGCGAGATCCTCCAGGGTATCGCGGTGGCGATGAAGGCCGGGGCGACCAAGCAGGCGTTCGACGAGACCATCGGCATCCACCCGACCGCGGCGGAAGAGTTCGTCACCCTGCGCACGCCGACGCGCTGAGCCGCGTCTGAACGAAGAAGCCGGCCCCAGGGCCGGCTTCTTTCATTTTCGCGCTCAGCGCGAGGGGGCCTCGGCCAGCGCCGCCGCTGCGTCGTCGCGGCGCCTGGCGTAGCGTTGCGCGAGCACCGCGCAGACCATCAGCTGGATCTGGTGGAACAGCATCAGCGGCAACACCATCGGTCCCACCGCACTGGTGGCGAACAGCACCTTGGCCATGGGCACGCCGGTGGCCAGGCTCTTCTTCGAACCGCAGAAGACGATGGTGATCTCGTCTTCCTTGCTGAAGCCCAGGCGTCGCGCCAGCACCGTGGTCAGCACCAGGGCCAGGGCGAGGATCACGCAGCAGGCGACGGTCAGGCCGAGCAGCGCCAGCCAGGGTACTTCGTGCCACAGGCCCTGGATCACCGCGGCGCTGAAGGCGGTGTAGACCACCAGCAGGATCGAGCCCTGGTCGACATAGCGTAGCACCGGCTTGTTGCGCTCCACCCAGGCGCCGATCCAGCGCCGCAGGACCTGGCCGGCGATGAAGGGTACCAGCAGTTGTAGGGTGATCTTGCCGATGGCGTCCAGCGCGTTGCCGGTCTCGCCTTCGGCGCCGAGCAGCAGCTTGACCAGCAGCGGGGTGAGGAATACGCCGAGCAGGCTCGACACGGAAGCGCTGCATACCGCTGCCGGCACGTTGCCGCGCGCCAGCGAGGTGAAGGCGATGGAGGATTGCACCGTGGCCGGCAGGGCGCAGAGGAACAGGATGCCGAGGTACAGCTCCGGGGTGACCATCGGCGACAGCGCCGGTTTCAGCGCCAGGCCGAGCAGCGGGAACATCACGAAGGTGCAGGCGAACACCAGCAGGTGCAGGCGCCAGTGGGTCATGCCGGCGACGATCGCCTGGCGCGACAGCTTGGCGCCGTGGAGGAAGAACAGCAGGCCGATGCCGATGTTGGTCACCCATTCGAAGACCACGGCGGTCTGGCCGCTGCAGGGCAGGAAAGTGGCGAGAAGGACGGTGGCGATCAGCGCCAGGGTGAAGTTATCCGGAAGGAAACGCGGTCGGGACATGGGCACGCTCTGCAGGATCGGGGAACACACGGCAGTCTTCTGGCTGCCTGGCGAACCTGCACTGTAGCCATGGGCTGGGCGACCGGCTAACGCCAGAAGGCCAGCCGATGACGCTGAGTGGACAGGGCGGCCGCCGCGCCGCCCCGAGGGGCTCAGACGACGCTGGCCAGCAGCGGCTCGCTGACGCTGGGACGGACCTTGCCGGCATGGGGAGAGAACTCCAGGCGGACGGCGAGCACGGTGACCAGCGAGCGCAGTTTCTCCGCGATCACGCTGGCGCGGTGCTGGCTGAGGCCGGGGAAGGTCAGCAGCAGGCGGATCTTGTGGTCCTCGCGGTCGGCGCGAACCCGCTCTGGGGTGAAGGACTGCACGGCGAACAGGTTGAGCACCCGGCACAACAGGTCCGGGTCGGCCATGCCCTCGATATGGAAGATCGACAGGGTCTCGGTATCTGCGCAGGAGGTTTCCCAGACGTTCGGGCGGATCACCTGGCGTTCTTCGCCGTCAGGGTGTTTGGCCAGGAAAAGGGGGGCGAGGGTTGACATGTGACGCTCCAGGCAGTGTTTCGACGAGAGAAATTCTCCCAGAGACGTGCCGGATTTTTTCTCCTGTTTTTGCGTGATTTTGCGCTATCCGTGCATACTTGATCCCTATATTTTTCTTTGTAGGGAATATTTATGTCCATTCCACTGGATATGTACGATCAGCGTATTCTCGCTTTGCTGCAGGAGGAATCCTCGCTTTCCACCGCCGAGATCGCCGAGCGCATCGGACTTTCCCAGTCGCCCTGCTGGCGGCGCATCCAACGCCTGAAGGAGGAGGGGGTGATCCGCAAGCAGGTGACCCTGCTCGACCGCAAGAAGATCGGCCTGAATACCCAGGTATTCGCCCAGATCAAGCTCAACGCCCATGGGCGCAAGAACCTCACCGACTTCGCCGAGGCGATGCACCAGTTTCCCGAGGTGCTGGAGTGCCACGTACTGATGGGCGCGGTGGACTTCATGCTGCGTATCGTCACCCGCGATATCGAATCCTACGAACGCTTTTTCTTCGAGAAGCTGTCGGCGGTGCCGGGCATCCAGGAAGTGAACTCCATCGTCGCCTTGTCGGAAATCAAATCCACCACTACCTTGCCCCTGCTCGCTCCCTGAGCCTTCCCGGAGAACGCCTGCCCATGACCATCAGCAAGACCAAGTCCAGCTTCTACCGCCGCCTCTACGTCGCCTACCTGATCGACAGCGGCATCGCCAGCGTGCCGGAGATCATGGCCGCCACCGGCATGCCCCGGCGTACCGCCCAGGACACCATCGCCGCGCTGGAGGAACTGGACATCGTCTGTGAGTTCGAGCAGCGGGAGGGTGCGCGCAACCACCAGGGCGGCTATGTCATCCGCGACTGGGGGGCGGTACGGCGGGAGTGGGTGGTCGAGCAGCATCGGCGAATCGCGGCGGCGCTGGAGTATCCGGCGCAATGAGCCACGCGCTGGCGGCCATATGCATATAAAAGAAGGAGGGGCTCAAACTGCCTCCCCTCCCGAGCATGCGTTCTTCAGATGCCGCGCTGTTCCAGGGTGGCCTGGCGGGCGCGCTGGGCCAGCTCCTCGGCGGGCTGGACGCTGCTGCCGGCGGTAGGCGGCGGTGACGGCATATGTGGCTTGAGGTAGGCCGCCAGGCTGACGCCGCAGTAGACCAGCAGGGCCATGGCGATCAGCGCCTTGTATGGGTCGACGTCGGATCGGCGCTTGCAGACCATACAGATATGCCCTTCGCTGGCTGGGCGTTCGCCACAGTTGCGACAGCGGATCATGCCTTCCTCCCGCCGGATTTTCCCGCCTGCCAGAACGCCAGCGAGGCTTCCTCGCGGGCCTGCTCGGCGCTCAGGCCGATATCCTTCAGTTCCGCCGCTTGCAGGTCCAGCAGCGCGCGCCGGGTCAACTGGCGTTGCCGGGCCAGGCGATAGCCGCGACGCAGGGCCTGCGCCAGGTTGTCCATCGCGGCGAGTGGGAAGGGGCCATCGAGGCGTTGGCGGCGCTCGGATTTCGCACTGAGTCGCGTCATGCTGCGTACTCCATATTGATCGGCTGGACGACGGAGATAGAATGGCCATCGCGCGCTGTTCCGTACAGGTCCAGAAAAGGTGGGTTGACTGCATACAGATCAAGCGCTCCCCGGCCTGAATGGTGGATTTCGCCACCATCTGTACCGGTCCCGCTTTCGCTCACCCTGGAGTCCCGCTCATGACCCTTTATCTGCAACTCGCCGAGACCCTCGGTTCGCGCATCGAACAGGGCCTCTACCGTCCGGGCGACCGGCTGCCCTCGGTGCGGGCCATGAGCATCGAGCACGGCGTCAGCCTGAGCACCGTGCAACAGGCATACAGGCTGCTGGAAGATCGCGGGCTGGCCGAGCCGCGGCCGAAGTCCGGCTATTTCGTACCGGTCGCGCGACAGATGCCGCCGCTGCCGGCGATCGCCCGCCTGGCCCAGCGGCCGGTGGAAATCTCGCAATGGGAGCAGGTGCTGGCCCTGGTCAGCACGGTACCGCGGCCGGACGTGGTCCAGCTCGGCCGTGGCATGCCGGACATCTCCAGCCCTTCGCTGAAACCGCTGACCCGCAGCCTGGCCCGGCTCAACCGCCACGCCGACGCCCGTGCGCTGGCCTACGACGGGATCCACGGCTCGCCGTTGCTGCGCGAGGAAGTCGCCCGCCTGTTGGTGGACTCCGGCTGTCGGGCCACCGCCAGCGACGTGGTGATCACCACCGGCTGCCACGAGGCCCTGTCGGTGAGCATCCGCGCGGTGTGCGAACCGGGCGACATCGTCGCGGTGGAGTCGCCGAGCTTCCATGGCGCCATGCAATCGCTGAAAGGCCTCGGCATGAAGGCCCTGGAGATCCCCACCGATCCGGTCAACGGCATCAGCCTGGAAGCCCTCGAACTGGCGCTGGAACAGTGGCCGATCAAGGCCATCCAGGTGACCCCGAACTGCAACAACCCGCTCGGCTACATCATGCCCGAGTCGCGCAAGCGGGCGCTGCTGGCCCTGGCCCAGCGCTACGACGTGGCGATCATCGAGGACGATGTCTACGGCGACCTGGCCTACACCTATCCGCGCCCGCGCACCATCAAGTCGTACGACGACGATGGCCGGGTGCTGCTCTGCGGGTCGTTCTCCAAGGTCCTGGCGCCGGGCCTGCGGATCGGCTGGATGGTACCCGGGCGCTACGCCGACCGCGTGCTGCACATGAAGTACATCAGTACCGGTGCCAGCGCCCTGCAACCGCAACTGGCGATCGCCGAATTCATCGGCAACGGCCACTACGAGCCGCACTTGCGGCGCATGCGCGCCCAGTACCAGCGCGGACGCGACCTGATGATCGACTGGGTGGCGCGCTATTTCCCGGAGGGCACCCGCGCCAGCCGGCCCCAGGGCGGTTTCCTGCTCTGGGTCGAACTGGACGAGGCGTTCGACACCCTGCGCCTGGACAAGGCCTTGCGCAACCGCGGTGTACAAGTCGCGGTGGGCTGCATCTTCTCCGCTTCCGGCAAGTACCGGAACTGCCTGCGGATGAACTACGCGGCGTTGCCGACCCCGGCCATCGAGCAGGCGGTCAGGCGAGTAGGGGAGAGCGCTTGCGAGCTGCTGGAGCCTTGCGAGGCCTGAGCGGCAGTCGTGCTTTCGACGCAGTCGACGATTGCACAAATAGCAAATGCTAATCATTCGCATTGTTTGCTAGAGTTGCCTGATGCATGCATCCGCCGGCGCCGCTGGGCGCCGGTCACCAGGAGACCATCGTCATGTCGCAACCCGCCTATCGTCTGTTCAATGTCGAACTCAAGCGCCGCGAGCAACTCAGCCCGGCGCTGACCCGCTTCGTCTTCGGCGGCCCGGAGGTCGCCGAGATGAAGACCCTGGCCGCCGACCAGCGGATCAAGATCTTCTTCCCCGATGCCAGCGGCCAGCCGCCCAGCCTGCCCGGTGGCAGCGAGTGGTACCAGGCCTATCGCAGCGTCGAGCCGGCTCGCCGGCCGCCGATGCGTACCTACACCATCCGTGCGCTGCGCGCCGAGCAGGAGGAGGTCGACGTGGAGTTCGTCCTCCACGGCGAGAACGGCCCGGCCTCGGCCTGGGCGACCCACGCGCGGATCGGCGACCGCCTGCAACTGGCCGCGCCCAACCGGCAATACGGCGATGACCCCGGCGGCTACGAATGGAAGCCGCCGGCTGGCGTCCGCCATATCCTGCTGATCGCCGACGAAACCGCCTTGCCCGCGGTGGCGGGAATTCTCGAGGAGCTGGCCGGCGAAGCCGAGCCGCCGGTGGTCGAGGCCTTTCTCGAAGTGCCGGGAGAAGCCGATATCCTCGACCTGCCGGCGATTCCCGGTGCGCGCCTGCACTGGCTGCCGCGCCACCAGGCCGGCATCCATTCGCGCAACGGCGAGCGGATGATCGAGGCGGCGCGCCAGGCGCGGCTGCCGGAGCGCGAGGTGGCGGGTGGTGCGGCCCAGGAGCTGGAGGACATCGATATCGACGAGGAGATCCTCTGGGAACTGGCGAGCCCCGAGAGCGGCAGTTTCTACGCCTGGGTCGCCGGCGAGTCGGCGGCGGTGATGGCGATCCGGCGCTACCTGGTGCAGGAGCGCGGTATCGACAAGCGTCATCTGACCCTGATGGGCTATTGGCGCCTGGGCAAGGTGTTCGACTGATGGGCCGCTTCGTCGGGAAACAGGCGGACGGCTACGAGACGCGGATCGGCCGCCTGTTGCCGGGCTACGAGTTGCTGCACCTGCTCAGTCGCGCGCAGTTGCTGGCCCGTCTGCCGGAACGGGCGCGCCTGCTCAGCGTCGGCTGCGGCGCCGGCGGCGAACTGGCGGAGCTGGCCGGGTTGCGTCCAGGCTGGCGTTTCGTCGCGGCGGACCTGTCGGCCGACATGCTCGCCCTGGCCCGCCAGCGCTGCGCCAGGCTCGGCCTGCTGGAGCGGATCGAGCTGCACTGCGGCGACGTCGCCGGGCTACCGCCTGCGCCGCCTTGCGATGCGGCGCTGGTCCTGCTGGTGCTGCATTTCCTGCGCGGCGACCAGGCCAAGCGGCGCTTCCTCGAGGCGGTCGCCGAGCGTCTGGCGCCAGCGGCGCCGTTGCTGCTGGCCAACCTGATGGAAGCCCGGGACGCCTTCGAACGCCCGGTGCAGGCCGAGGCCTGCCGCTTGGCCGGGCTTTCCCCGGAGGACAGCGACGGCATGCTGCAACGCTTGCGCGAGGATTTCGATCCGTTGTCCGAGCAGCGCCTCGGCGAACTGCTGGAAGACACCGGCTTCGTCCTGCCCAGCCGCTATTTCCAGGCCGTGGGCTACCAGGCCTGGATCGCCTTCCGCGCCGGCTGAGGATGCCTCAGGCGAGGCGCGCCTGCGGCGTGATCTGGCGTGGGTCGGTCAGCAGCTCCAGCAGCGCCGGGCGTCCGCTTTCGCGGGCGCGGCGGAACGCGGCGGGGAAGTCGGCGCTGCATTCCACTCGTTCGGCGTGGGCGCCGAAGGCTCGCGCCAGGGCGACGAAGTCGGGGTTGTCCAGGCGGGTGGCGGATACCCGCCCGGGATATTCGCGTTCCTGATGCATGCGGATGGTGCCGAGCATGCCGTTGTTGACCACGATCACCACCGGCGTCGCGCCGAACTGCGCGGCGGTCGCCAGCTCCTGCGGATACATCATGAAACAGCCGTCGCCGGCGAAGCACACCACGCTGCGCTGCGGATCGCGTAGGCTGGCGGCGATCGCGGCGGGCAGGCCGTAGCCCATGGCGCCGTTGGTCGGCGCCAACTGCGTGCGGGCCTGGCGATAGCGGTAGAAGCGATGCACCCAGACGGCATAATTGCCGGCACCGTTGGCGATCACCGCGTCGTCCGGCAGGTTTTCGCTGAGGTACGCGACCACGGACGCCAGGTCGACGCCCTGGATGGCGGGGTCGCTCGCGGCCGGGGTCGAGTAGGCCAGGTAGTCGGCATGGGCGGCTTCGCGCCAGTCCTGCCAGGTGCTCGAGGGCAACGGAGCGAGGTCGGCCAGGGCCTCGGCGAAGGCACACGGGGTGGCCTGGATCGGCAGTCGCGCCAGGTAGACGCGGTTCAATTCCGCGCTGTCCGGATGCACGTGGATCAGCGTCTGCGCGGGGGCCGGACTACGCACCAGGCTGTAGCCAGCGCTCGGCGTTTCGCCCAGGCGCGCCCCGACCACCAGCAGCAGGTCGGCCTGGCGCAGCCGCTCCAATAGCGCCGGCGCCGCGCCGAAGCCCAGTTGCCCGGCGTAGTGCGGGTCGCGGTTGTCGAACAGGTCCTGGCGACGGAACGATGTGGCCACCGGCAGGCCATTGGCCTCGACGAAGGCGCCTAGCCGTTTCCTGGCGGCGCTGTCCCAGCCGCTGCCGCCAAGTACCAGCAGGGGGCGCCTGGCGTTCGCCAGCAGTTCGCGCAGTTCCGCCATCGCCGTGGCGCCCGGCCGCCCCGGAAGCACCCTTGGCACCGGCGCATCGGCGACCTGCGCGGAACCGAAGAGGATTTCCTCGGGCAGGGCGACCACGACCGGCCCCGGTCGGCCCGAGGTGGCGACGCTGAAGGCGCGGCCGACGAGCTCCGGGATGCGTTCGATACGGTCGATTTCCACGGCCCACTTGGCCAGGCCCGAGAACATCTGCACGTAGTCGACTTCCTGGAATGCCTCGCGGCCCTTGAAGGCGCTTTCCACCTGGCCGACGAACAGGATCATCGGCGTCGAGTCCTGCTGCGCCGTGTGCACGCCATTCGCCGCATGGGTGGCACCGGGGCCGCGGGTGACGAAGCAGATGCCTGGTCGGCCGGTCAGCTTGCCGTAGGCATCGGCCATGTTCGAGGCGGCACCCTCGTGGCGGGTGACGATGGTGCGGATGCCGTCGGCGTCGTACAGCGCGTCGAGCACCGGCAGGTAGCTTTCCCCGGGGATGCAGTAGACGGTATCGACGGCATTGCGCCGCAATGCCTCTACCAGGATCTGCCCGCCGTTGCGCTGGGGAAGGGAGTCGGACATGAGGGCCTCGCTGCGCACGTTGTGGTTGCCCCGATCTTCGGCCCAAAGCGCGTCAGCGCCAAGCGACCTTTCTTCGCGAGTTCATTCCCGTGGCGCATGAACCCTCGTTCTTCGTTCCGGGGGAGGCCCCTTTCAGCGCTTCATCTGGACGAGAAGGGGACTGGAGCGTCATCGCAACGGGTCTCCTCTAGGCGGATCGGAGAGCGCGGTTTTCCGCTCGTTTCTCCATCTTCTCCTCAATTATGTCTATGTAACTATTTCCTCTAGCAAAAAGGATTGTTCTTACATTATTTATAAATTTTCTTTGTTAGTTTTTCCTCGAGCAGTGCTGTTTGGCGGCTTCCTGAGGGGAAGATTTTTGCTGGGGCGCTGAGATAGAGGACGAGTTGTTGTTTGGTCGTCGGTAAGTTTCGGCTTTTTGTCTTTTAGTCCGATGGGCAAGGGTACCAATGAGCAGGGAGGTTTTTAGGGTGAAATTTTTATCCGGTTTCTGGGAGCGCCGTCGTGCGAATGGCACTCCTCTAGTGTGTATCGAAGAGCGTGGCAGTGGTGCAGGCGAATTCTCGTCGGTGTCCCGTAGGGTTGAAACTGCTCCTGACGTACGTAGCGTTGCGTCTGCAGATCCGGAGCAGTGGATACATTCCCAGGAGTACGAGCTTTCTTTCTGGAAGGATAAATGGCCCTATCGCCATCTGTCTGTCGAGGAACTACAAGAGGCCCGGCATAAGGATGCAATGTGGTTTCTTGGGAAGATGGGGTTCACGTACGGCTCCTCGCATTATCGCTACGAAGGTTTTGAAGGTAAGGTTTTGGAAGTAGGTAGTGGGCCGATCGGCTTTTTCGAGAAGGTCGAAGGCGTGACAGTGACTGCCCAGGACTCATTGATGGGGCTGTATGCAGAGAATCTTCCATTCTCGATTCTCGGGGAAAGAGGTTCTTCTTGTTATATAAGGGATGGTGTTGCCGATATAGAGAGTGCGTTCGATTTCGTCGTTTGCTCAAATGTGCTTGACCATACGGCCGACTGGATCCAATTCCTGATTGACTGTGTGGGCAGGTTGAGGACGGGCGGTGAGTTACTGTTGGTGACTGACTCGCGCGGAGTTCCAGCAATCGGGCATACACAGATATTCAGCCATGATCAACTGGTTCGTGTCTTGGAGTTGCTGGGAGCAAAGCAGTTCAAGGTGAAAGCCGTCGAGCGGGAGGATGGCGTTCACTGTGACTATCGTCATTATTTTCGGGTGGTTTTCTGAATTTCTCCGTGTCAATTACTCTGCCTGGACGGGCGCTAGATTGGTATCGGAATTTCGGGGCTGGAGCCGGAAATATTGTGTTGGTGGCCAGTGGTTGGATGGTTTTGCTTGAAAATAAAATACTATGAAAGGGATTTTCATGAAGAAGTCTATGCTTTCTTGTTTGTGTTTTGTGCTTCTTCTGCACTTTTTATTGGTTTTGAAAGTTGCGGCGGAAGTCTTTTGTGAGTCTTGTCTACAGGTGCGGGTGGAGCGCCCGCTAGTAGTTAGGGTTGGGTCTCACGAGCCTGGCCTAGATACTAAGTTTTATGTAATAAAGCTCTCTGAAAATTTATTCAGAGGCTACAGTTCCGGAGGTGGTGATGCTTACGCAATAACCGGGCCGGAGGCCTGGTCTATGGGCTGGCCTGCCAATAAGGTGTTAAGTAAAGGTGCCGCAGGGTCCTACAGCGAGTGTGGAGTATGGATAAATTCTCCGGTTAAGATCGGAGATGTCTATGTTGCAGCCGTGCATCAGGAGCAAAAGTGCGACTACATCAATGGTGGGCAGACGCACAAGTCAATGGGAGTATCGTTTTCTTATGACGGTCTATCTTGGGTTAATCCAATTACTGTGTTGACCAGCCCTGAGGCACCGAAGATGGGGACCCAATCTGGGGAGGGTGACTGTTCACTGGTTCGGGCCCCCGATGAAGGCTACCTCTATATGTATTGTTTCAGGCCGGGGCGATGGGATAATATCGTGGCGCGTGCTCCGGAGGCATCTTATATGTTCCCGTCAAGCTGGAGGAAATTATATAAAGGAAATTGGAGTGAGCCTGCGATTGGTGGTATGGCAGATAGTTTGGGTACTATAGGGAGTAGTGTTGGGTATTGGCGGGCTGGACGTAAAGTTATTGCGCTTGATCTCGATCCATGGTTTGGCGGGATAAAGCTGTCATTGTCCTCGGATTATAAGAATTTTTTTACTCTTAAGGATCCTCTTGTTCCGTTTGTTAAAAATGATTGGGATCGAAATTTAATCGGGAAGTCAACTGACTTAATCGCATATGTGGGGGTCGTGAATCTACTTGGTGGCGGGAATCGAGTTGATAATTCCGGCTGGGGTATCACCTATACTTATATACCGCATGGAGGAACGCTAAAGGAAAAGTATCTCGTCTTTCAAGGGGTTAACATGAAGGTGGTTAGTGAACCTCAACAGGCTTCCGTAGGTTTGGCTCTTACCCGCTGGGAGCACAGGAGTGGGAAATACAGAGTTACTACTCTGCCTGTGGTGAGACAATCCGAGTACACCGAGCGTAATCGTATCGCATATCTCCTGACTCGTCCTGTCGTTGGTATTGAAACGCTTGAGGTGGAGGAGTGTGTGAATAGACAGGATCCCGATGATTATCTCGTGACTGATGCAGGAGGATGTGACGGGAGCGGACATGATCGAATCGCCACTATCGGTTGGGTGTATAAATGCCCACAAAAAAATACGGTCCCTATTTATCGCTGTTACTCTCCGCTTGGCGAAAATCATTTTCTATCATCGAATGCAGGGTGTGATGATTTGGGAAGCTTGGAATGGAAGCTTGGATATGGTTTGAAGTAAGGCAAAAATTTTCGATTGCCGCTTCAGTTGTTTCCACGTGTTCTTACGGGCTATTGGTTTGTAGCCCCCTGCAAGAGGCTGTCTGCCGAAATCATGCCGTCCGACGTGCAGCGACTGACATCGATCAAATCAGCCACCACTTGAACAGGAAGAAGAACGCCATGCCCAGCAGCATGCTCGCCAGGGTATTGCGGGTATAGAGCACCAGCGCCACGGTGACTGCGCCGCTGACCAGGTAGGGATTGTCGTAGCCGAGGTCGATGCGGCCCTCGGGCATGAACACGATGGGGCCGCAGATCGCCGTGAGCATTCCCGGCACGGCGAAACCGAGGAACTGCCGCAGGTTGCTGCCGAGGCGGATCGGCAGGCGCGGTTCGAGGAACAGGTAGCGGTTGAGGAAGACGATCGCGCCCATCCCGAAGATCACTGCCCAGACCATGGCGCCTCCCGATACAGCTTGTTGCAGACGAAACCGGCGGCCATCCCGGCGAGACCGGCGAGGACCAGCGCCGAACTCCATTGCCAGTGGCTGAACAGCACCGAGCAGAACAGCGAGGTGGCCACGCAGACCAGCGTCGGTACGTTGCGCACCAGTGGCGCGACCAGCGCGATGAAGGTGGCGGCGATGGAGAAATCCAGGCCCAGGTGTTCGAGACCGGGAATGCTGCGGCCAAGCAGGATGCCGGCGAGGGTGAACAGGTTCCAGGCGATATAGAAGGTCAGGCCGACGCCGAGGGCGTACCAGCGGTTGAAGTTGCGCCGGTCGTGCTGGCTGGCGAGGGCGAAGAACTCGTCGGTGAGCAGGAAGCCCAGGCCGATCCGCCAGCGTCCCGGCAGAGGCGACAGGACCGGCCGCAAGCTCATGCCGTAGAGCAGGTGCTGCGAGGTCAGGAGGAGGGTGGTGAAGATGATCGAAAAGAACCCGGCACCGCCCTTGAGCATGCCGATCGCCACCAACTGGGCGGCGCCGGCGAAGACGATGGCGGACAGGCCCTGGCCCTCGGCCGGGGTAAGGTTGGCTTCGATGGCCATCGATCCCGCCAGCAGCCCCCAGGGCGCGACGGCCAGGGACAATGGGAGGATGGCGACGGCACCGCGGAGAAAGGCTTGGCGGGGCAGGTCGTGGGCAGTCATGGGGGCATGGCGGTGGTGAACGTCGGTCCAGCATGCCAGCAGGCGCATCGGGCTGGCTTGAACGATCTTGCTCTTCGTATCCGTTATCCACGCAGGCGAAAGCGGCCGGTGTCCTTCCTTATATAAGGAGGACGGGCAGGACAGGCGGCGGACGAGCGAGGGCTGCTCGAGGGCGCTGCGAAGAATCGAGGGAGAGAAGAACCGGAGCGGAGCTAACGCGGATGCTGACCGATCTTGTGGCCGCGGAACTTGGCGCCGAGGGACGGCTGGTAGGACATGGAACACCCGGTTTATTGCTGTTGTAGGGTTGGCACAGCTTAGCCTTGTTCAATTTTTCGTACAACGGAGCCTGTAAAATATCTGCTGCACCAGGTTGAACACCTTGCCTGGCCTGGCTTTGGCCGCTTTCTTGATGCTCTGGAAGGCCCTGTCTACGGCCATTCCGCCGTCCGCGAGGGCGACGAGAGGGCTATTGACAACAAATTGGCTTTCCGATTGACTCTGGCTCCAGCCCCCGCATGATTGAAATTTTTAACAAAAAAGGTGTTGCATCATGTCGGTACCCCTGCGTGCCGTTCAGCTCACTGAGCCGAGCCTGTTCCTTCAGGAACATCCCGAGGTCCAGTTCGTCGACCTTCTGATTTCAGACATGAATGGCGTGGTTCGCGGCAAGCGAATCGAACGCAACAGTCTGCCCAAAGTCTTCGAAAAAGGTATCAACCTTCCCGCT
>NZ_KV828415.1:0-4901 GCF_001836405.1 Pseudomonas sp. HMSC057H01
TCCCTGTCCCTGTCCCTGTCCCTGTCCCTGTCTGTTGCGATCACTACCCGATTCGGGGTCGATTTGGGGTGTGATCGGGGGGCGATCACTACCCGATTCGGGTGGCGATCCCGTGGCAAGAGTTATTACACCCTTCTTCTTCAAGGTGCGCGATTGCGGGGCGATGCTTTTTAAAGCAGCAACCGCCTCGACCAGTTGCCCCTGAAGCCCGCTGATATCTACCTCCACACCCCAGCGACGAGCATTACCGGTGGCGCCCGAGATGGCATTCAGCAGCTTCTCAACCCAAGACTCCAGCGCCTTCTCAGCAACAACTGGATGGTACAGACGACCATCGCTGCACTTGACCCAGCCGCGAAGTACATGGGCCTTCACCTTGTCCCAACGAGCGCACTGGGACAGGTGTGCGAGCATCCGATCATTGTCGGGAACGCTGGCGGCCGGAACCTGGTGCCAACTGGCAAGCCAGAGAGTCATAGCAGCGGCGCGCTCGTCCCCAGAACCAAGCACCCAAGTCTCGGAAGTAAGCAATCGCTGAACGTCCAGTGGCATGAATGCGAATGTCGAGAGGTCGCAGTCAGTTGGGGTCAACGGCTCCGGCAGAGGGTGTAATGCATCAGGCGAGACCGAACTCATTCGCGCCCCCTTCTCAGCCGCTCAAGGTATCCCGGGCTGTGCAGTGGCTGCTCGAACCACAGCGGGTTACGTCGATCAACCTGTCCTGGGTTTCGGGCCTCCACGGCCATATCACTGTCCCATGTCGACCATGCCTCGCCATCTCCCTCAATAGCTGTGATCAGGTCTATCAGTTTGGAACAGAAGAAGCTCCTATCCGGCGAAAACCGGCTTTCGGAAAACATCTCTTCAATACGCCCCAGATAGACTTCTGGTTCCTCTACCTCCGCGTAGTAGGCCACCTCGTAATCATGAGGGGCAGCGGGCGAACTAGAGAGTTCCTCGGCAACCTTGTGCGGGGAACCATGGCTCCAACCAAGCAAGTACACACCAGGCATGATTGGGCAGTGCAGGACGAAAACAAAACCGAAATCTCTACTCATTCGCTCAACTCCCGTGCTTGAAGCAACTTCTCCATGAGCCGCTCAGCCAATACTTCATCGATATCTTCCGGGCGCCAGCCGCACAGCCGCTTCACCAACACCATCAGGGCGAAGCGCGCCTTGATGATCTCGAACTGGATATCGGCGATGTTTAGGGCAACCTCGGCTACTACAGGGGGATCGAACTGGCCCAGCAGCTCGAAGGCAGTGTCGATTGAGCACCAGATCTTGTAGGCAACCTGGTCGCTGCCGAACTGCTCGAAGGACTGCTCGTTGAGCATCACGGGATCGGACTGGTGGGCGACCTTGCTCATGCCAAGCCCTCCCTCTCCAGGCGCTGCACCAAGGTCCGCATCTTGCGCTTGAGGTGGGTGGTCAGGTTGCGCCTGCTGCGGAACTCAACGATAGGCAGGGCGTGGCGGTGAATCTGGATGGTGTTGGTCATGGCTCAGTTCACCCTATGGACTTTGAGGGTGTTCGGCTTGAGGCCCAGCTCTTCGGCTTTGCGCTTCGCCTCTTCGGGATCAATGCCCAGCCGCTTGGCCATCCCTTCCAGTTCGTAAACGGGCTCTCCGTCGTCGGTATAGCCATCCGGAACGGCAGGCATCAGCCCCATCTGCACAGCCATGTCGTGCATTTCCTGGCGGAACGACTCCGGGGCTGCGTCGTACATGCGCTGAAACGCAGTTGCGGCTTCTGGGGTATGCGACAAGCCGGACTTGCACATGCTGGTGTAGAGGCGGCCAGCGGCTAGAAACTCAGGAGTCACCTGCTCGGTGGTATTGCGCTTGCTTTTCTTGCTCATGACTTCACCTTCGGGGCCAGCCGGAACCGGCCCGGGAAATAGGGATGGGTAGCTTGGGTCTCGGTAACCCGCTCGCACTCGCTGACGAAGCGCTTGAAGACCGCAGTGATATCGCTGGTCGCCCAGACCGCGTACTGGCTGCCCTGGGCGTTCTCGTGGCCGTTGCGGACCATGCCCCAGGGCTTCGGGCTGATAGGCATCTGCCGAACCACTGCGTCCACCACGGTGGCCGACAGGCCATAACGGTCATTGATCACCTCACGGATGCGGGTGATCGGCATGCAGTTCTGCGGGCAGTGGTCCCAAACGCGGGATTCGGACAGGTCCTCGACCCGCTGCTCGACGCGCTCAATAGCGACCTGGTGCTGGGCCTGCTGTTGCTCGATCTGCTGCTGTCGGCGCTCGAGTTGCACCTGAATCTGCGCATGAGCCAGCATCTGCTCAGCCTGGGTCATCGGCGCACGCAGAGCCTTCAGCCTCTCCAGAACACTGCGGCGCACCCCCTTGGACTCCCGCATGCCGACGAGCATGCATTGGTCCAAAGTGAGCTCGTAACACTCCATCAAAACGCCGCTCTGGGGGTGTGCAATTTTTTTGCATACCCCAAGTTCATCGCCGAGCTCATCCTGCACCCGGGCGATGAACTGGTCATTCCTGACGCGGGGTTCATTCGCAGCGGCCCGCGCCTCGTTGATGATGTCCCGCAGATCGATACTGGTCATGGTGGCGGCCTGGCCGCCGATGGTGGTCAGGTTCATCGCTCTACTCCCGCCATCTGCACCAGTGCGTTTTCCGTTTCGCCGGTCAACTCGGAGAGACGGCGAAACACATCCTTGTGGAAGAACACGAAACCAGCACCTCGAACCTGGGCGGCAGTCAGGCCCATCAAGGCACCGATTGCACGCTGCGCCTGCATCAACCGCTTGCAGGGATCAGGCTCGCGCTCCACGCGACCAAGGAAATCGTCGAGAATCTGCTGCGGGCCTGGCACGTGCAGGCCGCTACTGAACGTCCCGCACAGCCTTGACGGAGTGTCCGGGACCAGCCCTCTCCTCGAGCGCAAAGACTTCTTGATATCGAGCTCAGTCATGGCCGCACCTCCCGGTAATGCCGGACAGAAGCCCGGCGAGGTCGGCGCGTGCTCGCTTGGCGTCGTGATCCAAACGATCAGGGGTGGCGTATTCCGGCGCGTACTCGCCACGGCCTACCCAGCAACGGTTGCCGGGGAAGCGGTCGTTCAGCAGATCGGCGCCACGCTGGGCCTCTTCCTCGGTCGAGAACGGGGCGACCATCTGGGCTATCGCAATCCCGCCCTTCTGAATGGCAGGCGTGGAGATGAACCAGAACAGAATTCCATCGCCTGAAGACGCACGCTGAAACGTGTCGCCGGTATCGAAGCTGCCAGGGTTCACAGGTCACGCTCCCGATAGGCGGCGCCGATCTGCTGGTTGTAGCGGTAGAGAAAATTCCCGGTGCACAAGATGATCCGCTCGATCAGGTCATGAATCTCCGTCACAACGGGGTGCCCTCGACCACCCAGAGCAGGAACGACCGAGTCCATCAGCAGAGCCCGAAGTTGCGTCATATCGCTCCGAGCGTGGTTGAATAGATCGAACTCATTACGACTGAGCTCGACCCGCTCCATCACCTCCCCGTCGACAGGAAGCGGAGGACGAGAGGCCTGTGCCTTCGAGAGATCAGACATGATCACCTCCCAGCGCATCCTTCACCTCGCGCTCACGGGCTTTCCATTCGAGGTAGCTCTCGCGATCAGTCCTTTCGACATCCTCGCGGAGCCCAGGGACCAACTCGAACAGGATGCTGTCGACCTGCTTGCGATGTGCGCTGATCTCGTCCAAGGCTTCCCGCTTGGAAAGTCCAGGGTTGACCTTGAAGAAGCTGTTCTCCGGGTCAATAGGGCGAGCTCTCAGAAGCGCGTTCATGCAGCACCTCCCGTAGCATCAAGGCCGCGCACGCAGCTACTGTGCATAGCCGCCACCACCTCGGTGAGCAGCGCGATAGCTTCCGCCTCGGAGTCGTTCATAGGGTGAACGACGTCCCTGGCCATGCGCCTGAGCAAAACGCAGAGAGCGTTGAGCGACTCCTCGTAACGTTGCATTACCTCTACGATGGGAACCCCCTCGCAGACCTGGAGCGCACAGAGCCCGCTGGGGGTCAGGAGAAATCCAACCTCCTCAGTGGTCGCTAGCTGTTGCGCCTGGCTTGACGTTTTGATATTTTTGAGTTGCATGTTGATGTCTCCCTCGAGACAAAGAAGTACCTAGGCAGTCGCTCCAACGACTACCGACTAAAGGCCTCGCGAAAGCGGGGCTTTTTGCTTTCCGGCGTTTGAGTCAGCCGGGCCGCAAAGTGGCGTCAGGACACTCCGTGCTATCGTTTTGCTTCCACACGAAACTGGCTCGGAGGCCTGGCATGAACTGGTTGAAAGAAGCCTTCAGGCGCTGGAAGGCACGGCATTGGGACAAGGAGTACTTCCCAGAAGACCGGGGCGGAATAACGCCGCTTAGGGCCTTCTGGGAGAAAAGGCGCGCATCAATCATGACGTTCGCCCTCTGGCTGATTGCCCTGATCGCTGGGGCGTTGATCCTGAACATCGTTGGCCTTGGCTGACTCAATCTCGTGCAGCCGCTTGATGGCTCGATTCAGGAACTCCAGGCGAGCCCGGTAGCTGTCCATGCCTTGGGGAAAGTGCACATAAGCCACGTCTGCATCTGGGTAGAGGCGGTCACCCATCGCCTTGTTGCGCCCAGCGCTGTAGCCAAACTCATGACAGATGAGCGCGATCCCGCCGGCGGCTCCCACCGTCGCGATGATCGGCGTCAGCTCGACGTGGTAGCCGCCGATGCCATGAAGAATGACCGCCGCCCAATAGATCAACGCCATGGTGACCAGGCCACCGAACCAAACGAAGAACTGACGAATCATTGCGCCACCTCGGCACTGGATGCCTGCACAGCAGCATCAGCGCACTGCACCAAGTGGGAATCGGACGGCAGAATGGGCTCAAGGTCGGCGGA
>NZ_KV828416.1:0-368 GCF_001836405.1 Pseudomonas sp. HMSC057H01
CCGTCACGTTTTATTTGCGGAACGGCTATTCCCAATGCACGCAATTTCTGCATCGGGTTCATGAACTCGCGATTGCGTTTTATCCGGCCGTTCTCGAGTTCGAAGGAATGGATGTAGTGGTTCTCGCAATAGCCCTGCGGATACCCCGGGACCAGCGCCTTGCCGCGCCCGTCGCACTCGACCCAGAAGTGGTTCGGATCCTCGGTCTCGAAGATCCGCACGTTGCGCCACTCCCAGTCGGGGAAGCAGCGCTCGAGCCACTCGGCGAGCCGCCTGAGGCTCTCATGGCCCCGGAAAACCAGGGGTTCGCCGCTTTCCGTGGTCCAGTTGCCGGCGCAGCCGTCCTCGACGAACAGGCTGTGCCGCTG
>NZ_KV828417.1:0-5307 GCF_001836405.1 Pseudomonas sp. HMSC057H01
TCGTGGTCAAGGCGGCGAAGCACAGTCATGTCGGCGCGGCCAGCCTGGAAGCCGAGCTGCCGCAGTTCGAGGTGGGCGAGACGCAGCGGCGGTTCGTCCTCAAGCAACTGGACGGGCAGACGGCCATGCCCAACGTGCCCTATACCATCACCATGGCCAACGGCGAGGTCATCGAGGGCGTCACCGACGCCGAAGGCGCCACCCAGCTGCTGCAGAAGGATGCGATGAACATCGCCAAGGTCGATATGAAACACACGAGATCGCCCGCCTCCGCAGTTGCCGGGATAGCAGCGGCGGTTGGCGCGGCGGTTGCAGTCGGCAAGCTCCTGAGTGGCCCCGACGCCGAGGCCGGACGTGCTCTCAGCGAAGGGGAAATCAGCCTGGCGAAAGACGTATTCGGCGACTCCATCGACTATTCCACGGT
The DNA here is from genome assembly GCF_001836405.1 of Pseudomonas sp. HMSC057H01. Lineage (NCBI taxonomy): Bacteria > Pseudomonadati > Pseudomonadota > Gammaproteobacteria > Pseudomonadales > Pseudomonadaceae > Pseudomonas > Pseudomonas sp. HMSC057H01. Next base: position 425 of record NZ_KV828417.1, read on the forward strand.
CCGCCTGCGCGACGAGGACTATGTCCCCTGGCAGGGCAAGGACTACGTGATGGCGCCGAACGGCCACATCTACTTCGGCGAGGAGTTGCGCGGCGTGGCGGACTGGAGCCTGGAGAGCCTGCAGCGCCAGGGCCTGTTCATCCACGAAATGACCCATGTCTGGCAGCACCAGCATGGCGTCAACGTCCTTCTGGTGGGGGCCTACCAGCAAGCCAGGCAGTTTCTCCTAGGCGACCAGTACGCCTACCGGTTGGAGCCGGGAAAGACGTTGAAGGACTACAACATCGAACAGCAGGGAGACATCGTTCGAGATTATTTCCTCGAGAAGAACGAGTTCGGGGAAGCCTCTGCGAACAGCAGGTTCGCTGGCGTACTGAAAAACTTCCCAACGGGATACTGACCAATGAAATGCAAGACCTTGCTCATTGCCTGCCTGTTCGGCCTGGGAAGCGTCCAGGCCCTGGCCGTTTCCAAACTGCCACCGCAGATCCCGGTGCACGCCGGCTCCGGGCGCGTGACCCTGGATCTACGCCCCTTGCTGGCGGAAACCAACGACGTCGAGATCACCCGTGTTTCGGTATGTCGGCGGGTCGGCAGCCATTGCCAGGAAACGCTGTGGCGGATCGAGCTCCCGCCCGGGTGGCGTGCCGGGGAGATCGAGGTCTTCGGCGACTATCCCGGCTCCAGCGTGCTCCTGCGCCGGCCGGAGCGCTTGCAGCCAGATGGGAGCTACAACGCATTCATTCATTTCAACGAGCGTAGCCGTCGGCACCGGCAAACGGTTTCCAGCATTGCCGTCGAATTCTGCCTGGCCGGCGAACCTGGCAACTGGATGCTGCTCGACGAAGCGACCTGCCTGGCACGACGCAACGCCGAGGAGCGGCAAGGAGAGAAGCCATGAACGATAGGGTTCGGTCGAGGACGATCGTCTCTGCCCAGTCCATCACCTTGCCCAAGGGCGGCGACGTGCACCTGGTGCCGCCTCCGCCCAAGCCTTGCGTGACCATCGTGGTGCATGGCGTCAACGATCTCGCGGGTTGCTACGAACGGATCGAGCGAGGGCTCTGCCAGGGGCTCAACGAACGCCTGGACATGCCGCCGACCTTGCCCGGCGGGCAGGCCAATCCCGGCTACCTGACGCCGGCGGGCTACAGCCTGCCGGCGGACGACGAAGGCAAGGCGGAGAACCCCGACGCCGTCTACTACCGGCGCAAGTTCGCCAGTGGCGCCGGCGGGGCCGCCGTACGCAGCGTAGTCGTACCTTTCTACTGGGGCTTCCGCGAGGAAGAGCAATACATCAACAAGACCGCGGCCCACGGCGAATGGCTGGACCGCAACGGCAACCGGCTGGACAAGTCCGGCACCAAGGAAGGCGGGCAGTTCGTCAATGCCACCACCAACCTGCCGGACATGTGGGGCCAGGGTTTCAACGGCAAGCTGTTCGGTTTCATCTCGCTGGACTGGTTCGGCGGCACCATGACCCATCCGCTGTTTTCGGCGGCAGGGCGCAAGTACATGGTCCTTGCGGCCATGCGCCTGGCCATGTTGATCAAGATCATCCGCAAGCGTTACCCGGACGACACCATCAATGTCGTCGGGCACAGCCAGGGCACCCTGTTGACCCTGCTGGCACATGCCTTCCTCAAGGATGACGGCGTGGCGCCGGCGGACGGGGTGATCATGCTCAACTCACCCTACGGCCTGTTCGAACCCCTCAACGAGAAGCTCCAGGGCTGGAGCAGCCAGCAGACCAGAGAGGCGCGGCTGGCCACGCTCAAAGGCATCCTCGAGTTCATCTGCGGCCGGCGCCATCCGGTCCCCGCGCTGAGCAGCGTCGCGTTGCGCAACTGCCAAGGCTACGGCGCGATAGGCGGTCCCGGCTGGGTGGGTGGCCTGGGCTGCCAGACGACCATCGACGGGGAACGGCTCAGCTTCGATGAGCGCGACAATCGCGGCAGTGTCTACCTGTATTTCACGCCCCAGGACCAGACGGTGGGACTTGCCAACGTCCAGGGTATCGGCTGGCGCGGCATTGCTGAGCAGGTCAAGGGGCTCCCGGGAAGGACCGGGCTGCCGCAGGGTTTTCACCAGCGCATCTTCACCGTACGCAAGCGCAATGGCGAGAAGGAAAAGATCGGCGGGCACGCCCCTCCCCATGTCTACCCTCTTCTGCTGGCCGGCGAGAAGACCTGGGAAGACACCGGGCTGGGCGGCAAGGACAGATTCGGCCGGGCGAACTTCGACCAGGGCGACAGCGTGCTGCTGACCGCGCCGCGTCTGCCGTTGCCGACGGAAGCGCGATTCGATTTCGACGGAACCGTCACGGCGCCGGGAGAGAACTCCGCCAGCGGCGTCTATCAGGTGCGCGATACCCTCGATCCGATCGACGCCGCCATCGGCGTAAGCAACGGCGGCTGGAAGGAAAAGGACAGCGGGCATGCCGTCGCGCAACAGGTGGACACCGCGCTGGCGTACCGCTACGGGCGCGACACGCGCAGCGTGGAGAGGGCGTTGAACGAAGGCAAGGAACTGGCCCGGCAGACCCATGTGTTTTCCGCTCGTGAACTGGGCACCGGCATGGTTCTGGTCACCCGCGCGGAAACTCCCTACGAGGCCCGGCTGCGCCTGCAGACGGCGGAGGGCCATCTGGAGCCCTTGTCGTTCCACTCGGCCATACCCAACAACCCGGAGCATAACCGGCGGGTACTGGCCTATGACCTGGCCATCGGGGCCGGGGACAGCGTGGATGATGTGGTTTTCTATCAGTATCTGTGTCGAGTGGCGGATTGGCGGTTGGATTGGAAGGCTAAGGACAAGGGGCTAAATGGCCAAGCAAATGACGAAATACATATTCCGAGCGAAGAGGTGCAAGCGTTGTATCACGCGGAAGAGCCTAAAAATAGCGAGCTAATAGACGCCACTGTAGTCTACCGCAAGAGTGGCAAACTCCCTGTGACAGTAGGAGACAGCCTGCCTTCCTTGGTGGCGACACAAACCATCGAAGACCGCTATTACAGCCGGCCGGTGCGTTTTGGAGGAGCGAGCTGATGCGTTTGACGTTCTCAACACTCTCTCTCGTCGGTTTGCTTTTGAGCAGTTCTGCTGGGTATGCCGCCGAGTCACTTTTGTCTTCGATGCGTTGTTTCGTTAATCCAGCGACGTCCGTTACCGCTTACACCCCGGCCAAGGAGGCCGCCATGTCCGCTGATGCTTATCACGCTCCGAAAACTTCGCCGCGCCTGGAAACCCTGGATGTGCTCAGCATAGGCATGAGCCTGGATGTGTTTCGCCAGGGCCAGGTATGGAAGGCCTTGCAGGAGCAGAATGCGGTGCAGGCCGAGGCCTTGCATGTCGGCAGCATCCTGCCGATGGACCCGAAGAAGTATCCGACGTCTGCGGATGACAAGGATATGGCGTATGAAAAGCGCCAAGCGGACGCCCTGGAACTGGGGCTGAAAAACTTTCTGGAGAAATGGCCGATACCAACGGTGACGGTGGTGCGTAGTTGGGATCCGAGCACTCCTAACCTACGCTTCACTCCGGAGGAGACGCGGGAAAGCCTGTCAGTAAAAGTCAATGATCTCCGTGTTCCGGCTGGACTGCATTGGCATCGGATTGCCAATTTGCAGGATGGCATTATCTGTAACGATACGCCTGAAGGAGTACTGGAGGCGTTGTTCAGTTTGTTCGAACGCAACCCAGACTTGCCAGCAGTGTTGGTGTACGCCAACGAAGGCTTCAATATGGCCGGTTCCTTATCGAGTCGGGATGTACCTTTAAAATCATTAGGGGGAGGTTCTGGCCCACGTGTACCGGGGACCTTGACAGACACCATGGTCGCCCTGATCGTCGGCCGCCCCGAGCGGGTCGACTGGCTACGCCAGTTCGCCCCCTACACCAAGGTCAACGAAAACCGGATCGACCCCGAGTTCCGTGGCTGGGGCTGGCGCAAGCCGCCGGTGGAGTTCCGCCCCACGCCGTTCATTCCCCAGCCCTGGACCGAGCGGGCTCTGGAGCAGTGGGATGCGTTGCCGGTGCTGGCCAGGCTGCATCGGCCGGTGAGTGTGCCGCTGACCCGCCCGGATACCGGCGAACGGCTCAAGCGCGAAGCTCTCACCGCACAACTGGCCGCTGCCTGGAAGACGGCCAGTGCCGGGCTCAGGCCGGCGCCCGCCCGGCTGTTCTACGACGGCGGGTTGAACGCCACGCCGCTGGCCGAACTCACCCCGGCGCTGGGCGCCGCGCAGAGTTCGCTGGACTTGCTGGACTCGCGGGAAAGCTACGACCTGACCCAGCGCCTGGGCGACACCGGCGCGGCCTCGCCCTTCGTTGGCATCGCCCTGGCGACCATGGCCAGCTACCTCAACGGCGACAGCAGCATGGTGATGCCGTTGCGGCGCAAGGACCAGGCGACCCTGATCGGCATCAGCTCGCCGACGCCTGGGAAGAAGCCCGCTCACGACCCGTTCGGCGTCGACCTGCTGCCGCAGACCGCCAGCGGCGACGGTCCGCCGCCATCGGCCGACCCGGTGGCGCCCGCCAGTCGGCTCACGACCCGGTTGCCGCCCGGCGAAGACTATGCCCTGGAAGAGTTCCTGAGCAGCCTCAAACCCAGCACCGACTGGCAGGACGATTTGTAGGTCGATGGTGTCCCGCGCCAGATGGAGTTTTCGTCAGATGACAAGGACAGGTGACCTGCCCCCCGATTTCAGTACCACGTCAAACTTAGTAGAGTCCGTTTTCCGAGCAGGAGACGGCAGTGAAAAAGCGTTTTACCGAAGAGCAGACTCTCGACTTCCTCAAGCAGGCGGAGGCCGGTGTGCCGGTGAAGGAACTGTGTCGCCGACACGGCTTCAGTGATGCCTCGTTCTACACCTGGCGGG
>NZ_KV828418.1:0-500 GCF_001836405.1 Pseudomonas sp. HMSC057H01
CCCGCCTATATGTCCATCACCGGCACCAAGCAGGGCCTGATCACCGCCGGCGCCTTCACCGAGGATTCGGTCGGCAACACCTACCAGGAAGGCCACGAGGACCAAGTGATGGTCCAGGGCTTCAACCACGAAGTGATCATCCCGCGTGACCCGCAGTCCGGCCAGCCGACCGGCCAGCGCGTGCACAAGCCTGTGGTCATCACCAAGGTCTTCGACAAGGCCTCGCCGCTGCTGCTGGCCGCCCTGACCTCCGGCGAGCGCCTGACCAAGGTCGAGATCCAGTGGTACCGCACCTCCGCCGCCGGCACCCAGGAGCACTACTACACCACCGTCCTGGAAGACGCGATCATCGTCGACATCAAGGACTACATGCACAACTGCCAGGACCCGGGCAACGCCCACTTCACCCACCTGGAAGACGTGCACTTCACCTACCGCAAGATCACCTGGACCCACGAAGTCTCCGGCACCTCCGGCTCCGACGACTGGCGCTCCCCGGT
>NZ_KV828419.1:0-712 GCF_001836405.1 Pseudomonas sp. HMSC057H01
CCGACTACGACCACATGCGTGCCGTGCTGCATGCTAGAAGCCTGGCCCAAGGCGCGCTGGAGAACGTCAGAAAGGTGGATTACAGCGGCTCTCCGCAAGCCTCTGCCAAACCGAAGCCATGCGGGCAACCTCTCGCTCGAGTGGGTGAAGTGCCGCCACCTGAGGCCAGGACAGAACCGTCAGAACCAAGGGAGCACACACAAGAGACAGGCATTCAGAGAGGTCCAACCTCGTGGGAAGCAGAAGCGGTACCACAGCCACCTGACACCTTCGAGCAAAGCGTGCTGTTCACTCTGATGGCTCAACACTTATCGAACCGTGCCGCCACTGCATCCGCGGTTCCCGCCGCAACAAGCGGATCTGGTGGAAGGGGATCTGCCGCCCGAGACAGTCTCGCCTAGCGAGACCTGCCCAGAGGGGCCGGCTGCCGGACGAAAAGGTAGCCGCGCGCCCAGCAGATCGCTAGGCCTGTAGGAAGAATCTGGAATTACCGAGAGCGCTTGGATTCCAGCGCCGGCATGCTGGCAGAGCGCCGCAATTTCACGGCTAAAACCGCAGTACCCTCTGTAATTGCTGATTACGTCGGGGGCGCATTGCTACGCCTGCAGAATGGTTTCAGGATCTTAGAAACAGAAAAGCCCACCTAAAAAGGCGGGCTATTCCATATTGACATCACGTCAATGCGGGCCTAATGTTCGGCCCAGACGGCTGC
>NZ_KV828420.1:0-70614 GCF_001836405.1 Pseudomonas sp. HMSC057H01
CTTCGCCCTGTTCGATTCGGCCAATGACGAATGGTTGGAGTGGGCGCCGAAGATTCCTCTGAAGGAAACCGCCCGCCGCTGATTGTCGGACCGGCAAAAAGAAACGCCGCTTACCTGGGTAAGCGGCGTTTTCGTTCATGCCTGCCTGCTGGGGAGTGGGTGTCAGTGAGTGCTGAGATGCGCCCGGGTGGTCAGCAGGTACACCGGCAAGCCGGAGATCAGGATCAGCAGCGCGGCGTAGGGTGCGGCGGCAGCGTACTCCAGGTTGGCGGTGTGCACCCAGACCGAGGTGGCCAGGGTCGACAGCCCGGTGGGACCTAGCACCAGGGTGGCGGTCAGTTCCTTCATGGTGTCGAGGAACACCAGCACGAATCCGGCGCCGATGGCCGGCGAGATGATCGGCAGGGTGATCCGCAGGAAGGCCATCAAGGGCGTCTGGCCGAGAGTGCGGGCGGCTTCCTCCAACTGCGGCGAGGCCTTTTCCAGGGCCACGCGGATCGGTGCCTGGGTCAGCGGCATGAACAGCAGGGCATAGGCGACCAGCAGCAAGCCGGTGGTCTGGTAGGTGGCTGGCAGGTAGTGCAGCGAGAAGTACACCAGCGAGAGGGCGATCACCAGTCCCGGCAACGCTTGCAGCAGGTACGGCAGGCGCTGGGTCCAGCGCGCCAGGGCGCCGGGGTAGCGCACCACCAGGATGCTTACCGGCAGCGCCAGCAGGCAACTGAGCAGGGCCCCGCCGAAGGCCAGCGACAGGGAGGAAAGCAGGGTCGAGGCGATTTCCATCAGCGGGAAGCTGGCCGAGGAGCCTTCGTACAGCCAATAACCGAGCATCACCAGGGGGATACCGGTACCGACCAGCACCAGCGTCGCCAGCAGCGCCTGGAGCGGCCACTTGCCAAGCCCCAGGCGGACCCGTTCGGCCCGCCGCGCGCTGCCCTGGCCGGTGCGTACCAGGCGGCCGCGGCCGCGCATGCGCAACTCCAGCCAGAGCAGCAGGAAGCACAGTGCCAGGAGTACCGAGGAAAGCATCGCCGCGGTGGCGTTGCTGAACTCCAGTTCGAACTCCTGGTAGATGGCTGTGGTGAAGGTCTGGTAGCGCAGGATCGACAGCGCGCCGAACTCCACCAGCATGTGCAGCGCCACCAGTAGCCCGGTGGCGGCCAGGGTCGGGCGCAGCAGCGGCAGGGTGACCCGCAGGAACACCTGGCGCCGCGACAGACCGAGCATCCGCGCCGACTCCTCCAGGGAAGGATCGATGCCGCGCAGGGTCGCCGCTACCGGCAGGTAGACCAGCGGATACTTGGACATGGTCATGACCAGGATGGCGCCGCCGAGGCCTTCGTACATCGGGCTCAGCGAAACCCAGGTGAAACTGCTGACGAAGGCGGGGATGGCGAACGGCAGGCACAGCACCACGTTCCAGAAGCGCCGTGCCGGCAGGTCGCTGCGCTCGACGCACCAGGCCAGGGCCAGGCCGAGCAGGGCGCTGAGCAGGGTCACGCCGAACATCAGCCACAGGGTGTTGCCCAGCAAGCGGAATACGTAGGGGCGCCAGAGCAGTTGCCAGGCGCTGTGCCAGCCGGCGTCCCAGGCCTTGGCCGCGACGTAGAGCAGCGGCAGGCTGGCCAGCAGGGCGAGGAGCAGGACCGGCAGGAACAGCCAGAATGGCGTTCGCCGGCGCGAGCCCGTGCGCAGGCGCACGGGCGTGGAGGCGGCGCCGATCAATTCAGGCCAACGTCGCGTTCGAGGCTGAGGGCCTCGCTGGCCTCACCCAGGTCGGCCGGGGTCAGTTTCGGTGGGTCCAGTTCGGCGAACGGCTTCAGCGCCGGATCGGCCTGCATCCCCTTGCGCATCGGGTACTCGGCGGACTGGCTGAGGATCGCCTTCTGGCCTTCCTCGCTGAGCATGAAGGCGACGAACTGCTGGGCTTCCCTGGGGTGCTTGCTGGACTTGAGCACTGCGGCGCCGGAGACGGTGACCAGCGCGCCCGGGTCCTGGTTGCCGAAGTAGTGCAGGCGCGAGTTCAACTCGCCCTTTTCCTTCTTCAGGGTGTACCAGTAGTAGTTGTTGATCAGCGCCATGTCGACCTCGCCGTTCTCCACGGCTTTCATGGCGGTGACGTTGTTGGTGTAGATCGAGCCGAAGGCCTTCAGGCCGGTCAGCCAATCCTCGGCTTCCTCCTGGCCCTTGAGCTTGATCACTGCGGCGACCTGTTCGAGGAAGGCGCCACTGGTGGGCACGAAGCCGAAACGGCCGGACCAGGACGGATCGGAAAGATCCATCAGGCTCTTCGGCAGATCCTTCTCGTCGATCTTCTTCGGGTTGTAGGCCAGTACCCGGGTGCGGGCGGTGATGCCGATCCAGTCGCCGTTGCCGCCGGCGTGCTCCGGCTCGACCAGGGCCAGGGTCTCTGGCTCCAGCTTGGCCAGCAGGCCGGCGCTGGCCAGGCGGATCAACGGTGGCGATTCCTCGGTGTAGAGCACGTCGGCCGGCGAGCGCGCGCCTTCCTCGGTGATCTGGCTGGCGAGCTGGCCATCGCCGCCCTTGCGGATCTTCACCTGGATGCCGGTCTTGTCCTGGAAGGCCTTGGCGATGGCGATACCGGTGGCGGCGTGCTGGCCATTGTAGAGGGTAAGGGTGACGGGATCGGCCGCCGCATTGAGGGAAAGCGAACCGAGCAGGCACGCCAGGGCGGCGTGGCGGAAACGGTTGAGAAGTCGAACAGGCATGGATTCTCCCCGTGGGTTACAAATGCGAATGTAACCAATTATATCTTCGCGGGAGCTTCGGGCCTATCGGAAAAGTCCACGGCCCTGTCAGGCAGGGCCGTGGCAGACGCTTCACGCCGGTTCGCCGGCTTCCTCCGGCTCGCTGGCTGCGCGGGTTTCGCCGCTGGCGGCGGCATCCCGGCGACGGATGTATTTCCAGTCGGCTTCGTCGATATAGATGCCGTTCGGGCCGCTACCGCCTTCCAGGTCGATCGCCACGTGTGCGGAAACCTGCGGCTTCACGCTCGCCAGGATCGGCACGAAGCCCAGTTGCAGGCTGGTCTCCAGCAGCGCGGCCTGGTTGCGCTCGTCGATGTCCGCCGCCTCGTCCAGGTAGTAGGGCAGGCGCACGCGCCCGGCCTGCTCGCGGTCCATCAGGTGCAGCAACAGGTACATGTTGGTCAGCGCCTTGATGGTCATGGTGGTGCCGTTGGAGGCGGCGCCGTCGATGTCGGTGTGCATGATCGGCTGGCCGTTGACCTTGGTGATCTCGAAGGCCAGTTCGAACAGGTCCTTCAGGCCCAACTGGTTGTGGTTGGCGGCGACCAGGCGGGCCAGGTATTCCTTGGCCTCCTCGTTCTTCGCGTCCTGCTCGGCGCTCTGGGTCAGGTCGAACACCGAGAGGTTCTCGCCTTCCTCGTACTGGCCGGCGCTGTGGATGATCTGGTCGATGTGCTTGAGCGCATCCTTGTTCGGCGCGAGGACGATGCGGAAGCTCTGCAGGTTGGACACCTGGCGCTTGTTGATCTCGCGGTTGAACAGGGCCAACTGGTGTTCCAGGTTGTCGTAGTCGCTGCGGATGTTGCGCAGGGTCCGGGCGATGTCGGTGACCGCCGCGCGGCGCGCCTTGGCCAGCGTCAGGGCCTCGTCCTGGCGATGCGCGTAGGCGTTGATCAACAGCTTCAGGCGGCGCTCGGTGTCGTCTTCGCTATCGAACTTGGCGACGCCCTTCAGGCGCACCTGGGCGTACAGCGCCTCGATCTGCCCGTCGATGCGCTGCAGCGCCTGCCAGGTGTCCTGGTAGTCGTTGAGCAGCGGCAGCAGGTTGTCCAGCGAGTCGTCCACCGGCTCCATGAACGGCGTGCCGAAGGGCAGGTCGGCCGGCAGTAGCTGGCGGCGGCGCAGGGCATCTTCCAGGGTGCGCTCCTTGGCCTCCAGGTCGCCCAGTTGCCGGGCCACCAGTTGCAGGCGCGCGGAGAGCTGCTGGACGCGCTCGGCGAAGGCGTCGCTGGAGCGCTTGAGTTCGTCCTGGGACGCCTCCAGCTGGGCCAGTTCGGCGAGCTTCTCGGGCTCCTCGGCGGTCAGCGTCTGGGTGCGGCGGAAGTCTTCCAGGGCCTTCTGCGCATCCAGCACGTCCTGGTACAGCTTCTCCGCCTGGGCCTTGCTCGCGGCGCGGTCGGCGGCGACGCTCTGCTGGGTCTTGAGCTGCTTCAGCTCCTTCTCCAGGCGCTCCTTCTGGTCGCGCAGGGCGGCGCGGTCGGCCAGGGCCTGCAACGCCGGCGGTTCGATGTGCGACAGGTCGATGCTCAGGCCAGGGGCTTCGAAATGCTCGCCCTTGAAGTGGTCGAGGATGGCTTCGACGCTCTTCACCCAGACGTCGCCGTCATCCAGGTTCACCCCGTTCTCGCCGAGCGGCAGGCTGAACAGCGCGCCGTTGAACAGACGCATCAGGCGTTCCACGTCCTGCTGGCTGAACTCCTCGCGCAGGCGTGCGTAGCTGTTGTTGTCGGCGTGTTCGAGCTGCTGGCGGACGTTCTTCAGGCGTTTTTCCAGGTCGCGCAGGCGCTCTTCCAGGTCTTCGCTGGAGAACTGCCGCGAATGGGCCAGGGCGCCGGCCAGTTCGTCGTGGGCATCCTTGGCGGCGAGCAACTGCTGTTCGAGGACCTTGGCGTCGTCGACCAGGGCGAAGCGGGTCTTGAGCACCGACAGCTCGCCGAGCCAGCGCTGGATGCCGGCGATCTCGCGCTCCAGACGCATCAGCTCCTGGGTGCCGCCGCGCTGTTCGTTCTGCAGGCCGTCCTGCTCGGCGCGGTATTGATCGTGCTGGATCAGCAGTTCCTCGCGGCGCGCCCCGGCGTAGTCGTGCCAGGTGCCGAGCAGGCTGTCGAGCAGCGGCGAAAGGCGGTGCATCTTGCCGCGCAGTACGTCGCGCTGGGTCACGCCGTTGGCCAGGGCTTCCACCAGCGGGCCGGCGGCGACCAGCGCCTGGTAGTCCTGCTCCATCCGCCGCACGTCGCGGAACGCCTCCTCGCAGGCGGCGATGTAGTCGACGTTACCCGAGCGCAGGCTGTGCTCGAAGGCGTCGAGGAACAGCTGCTTGAGCTTGGCCGCGGTGATCTCGCGCATGTGCAGCAGGTTGATGAACAGCGAGCGGAAGGTCTTCAGGCTCTGCTCGCTGGTGGAGCGTAGCGGGATCATGGTCAGGTCGAGCGGGATCGACGTGTGCCCGCCGACCAGCAGGCGGCGCAGCTCTTCCGGCTTCACCTCGTAGGCCTTGATGCCTTCGCGCTCGAGGTTGGCGAACAGCTCCCGCTGACGCAGGCAGGTACCGTTCTTCTGGTAGTGGTCCAGGCTCAGCTCGCCGGCGTAGGCGAAGAACTGGTGGCCGAAGCCGCCGCCCGGGCCGCGCCCGGCCACGCCGATCACGTGCGGACCGTGGGGCAGCATCAGTTCGAGGAGAATGTAGCTGGTGTCCGAGGCGAAGTAGAAGCGCCGCGACTGCTCCATGCTGTACTTGCCGAAGCTCATGTCCGACAGGCGGGCAAGGATCGGGAACTGCAGGGCGTTGATCGAGGCGCTCTTGCCCAGGTTGTTGGCGCCGTAGATCGACAGCGGGTTTTCCAGCGGGAAGATACCCAGGCTGTAGCCGGCGGTATTGAGCAGGGCGAAGCGGCGGATGCCGTAGCGGGTCTGGCTCATGCGTCAGCCTCCTGTTGCGCGTGTTCTTCGGCGATGGCGCGGGCGAGGGCGTCTTCCTCGCTCTCTTCGGACAATTCTTCGTCGCTGGCCATCAGCGGTTCGATCTCGCCGTCATCGACCAGCACCGGCGTCTGCAACGGCAGGTCGGCGTGCAGGCTGGCGGACAGGTTGCGGTCCTGCTGCACCGACAGGCAGACGTCGAGGAAACGGTGCATCGGCGGCATGAAGCGGTACACGCCGCTGTCCTCGGAGGCGAAGCCGAGCTGGGTCAGGCGGCGCATGACTTTCTCTTCCAGTTCTTCCTGGGTCTGCACCTCGGCCTGGAGGAACAGGTCGCGGTATTTCTCCAGCAGCGGCGGCAGCTCTTCGCGGCCGATGCTGCCGCCGTCCAGCACGGACAGCGGGTCGCGGCCCTGGTCGGCGAGGTGTTCGACGAGGATGAAGGTGAACAGCGCCAGGCGTTGGGCGGTCTTGTTCACCTGGGCGCCGACCTGCTCCGGGACGAAGTAGTAGAAGCCGCGGGTATCGCAGACCAGCTCGAAGCCCATGGCGCGGAACAGGCCGCGGTACTGGTCCTGGTGCGAGGACAGCTGGGTGTACAGCTCGGGGTCGCGGTGGCTGATGTGGTAGCCCTTGAACAGCTCGCGGAAGATCGGCGCGAGCTGGGTCAGTTCGGAGAGATCAAGATGCATGGGTTTCGCTCGCGGAAAGGGTGTCTGCGTCCCTGGCCTGGCCCTTGTCCTTGGCGGCGGGGTTCAGGGCGAAGGAGCAGAGGCTGACGCAATGTTCGGTGGTTTCGTACTCGCGGCGTTGCAGGCGTTCGCGCTGGAAGCGCGCGTCGCGCGACAGCCGGGAGAACCAGTAGAGCAACTCGTCGGTGGCGCCGTCCGGTTCCTGGGCCAGCAGCCATTGCATGAGGTCCGGCAGCGGCAGCGCCGCCTGGCAGCGCTCGATCATTTCCCGCGCGGTCCGCGGTGGTCGCGCCGGCCCGTTGCTCTTGCGCGTGCCGCTGGACTTGGGGAACTGCGCCGGCTTCGGCTCGAAGCGGGCGAGGGCGAAGACGTAGCTCTCGACCTGCGAGGCGGTGCCGAGGAAGGTGCTCTGCGGCCGGGTGAACAGCGGCATCGCCGCCTGCGGCACGGCATCCAGGCCCTTGCGCCGGATCGCCGCCAGCGCCAGGGCGGCGCCACGGGTCACCGCGTTGTGCCGGCGCGCTTCCTCGCGCAGCGGCAGCAATAATTCGCGGGCGCGGCGCAGGGTCAGCTGGGCGTTGGTCTGCATCTCGAGGATGCGCGCGTGGGTGCGCAGCACCAGGTCGTCGTCGACCAGGTGGCCGAGGCGCTGCTGTTCGCCTAGCAGGCGCAGCAGGACCTGTTCGACCCGCCGCACGCCCTGCTCGAAGGCGCCGTCGGCGCTGACCAGCTGGATCATCGGCTCGACGTACTCGTCCCAGGTCGCCAGGACCTCCGCGTAGCGCTGCGCCAGGGGAATCTGCCGGTCGCTGGTCTTGGCCCGCTCGGCCACGCCGATCAGTGCCTGCTCGTCATTGCCGAGCTTCTTCAGTACATCGCGCACGCGCATGTCGAGCAGTCGCAGCTGGCGCGCCAGGTCCTGGCTGTCGCGGGTCTCGAAGGCGTCCTGGATGTACCCGGCGAGGCGCTCCAGATGGCGCAGGTAGGCCTCGATCTCCAGGCACAGACCAAGGCGATGCTCGTGGCGCAGGTAGGCGAGGAAGTCGTGGATCTGCGCGTTCAGCTCGAAACGGTTGGGGCTCTTGGCCACCGGGACCAGGATATCCAGGCGGATCCACTGGTCGAGCAGGGCGGTGATTTCCGCCGGGTTGCTTTCCGGTAACTGGGTGTTCAACTGGCTGCGCAGTTCCGCCAGGCTCAGGGTGCCGGCATCGAAGCGCTCGCAGAGAGGCTCGAGCAGGGCCCAGTGTTCGGCAAGCGCACGCAGTACGCGTCGGGGGTCGATCATCGGGAGGGCCGATCCGTGGAAAAAGCGCCGATTGTACTGCAAAGGCACGGGCGACGCAGACGCCGCCGATGAGTGCGATGCAGGCCGTCGACACGTCTGCGGCGCAGGTACGGGCCCGGTATCGGTGGATGGCATCTGGCTATCACTGAGGTGTCGAAAAGCGGCAGTTTATGACTGCGTAAGGACTTTCCTGCCCCGCCTGGTCCGGGGAATGGGGCTTCCAGGGGCTGGCACGCTTTCTGCTGAAGACCCCTGGCCTGTCTATTCCAAATGAATGCCGACTCTTGAACGACGCCGCCTACGCCGAGGCCCGCTGGGCCGAACTGCAGAACCAGGGTGACCTTGCCTGGGACCTGGATGCCATCACCAACCGCAGCGAGGCGATCGCCTTCCTCAAACGTTTCGAGAACCGCCTGTGCATCTACTCGGCCTATGTCGAGAAGCTCTACAGCAACTACAGTTTCGTGATTCCCGAGAGCGACCATGGCGGCATCACCATCCTGCCCAGCGAGCAGGCCTGGCACGACACCTTCCACGATATCCCGCTGGCCGCGGTGGAGCCCACCGGGATCCATATCCTGCCGGGCGAGACCATGGGCTATCGCGGGCTCTACCTGAAGATTCCCGGCGAGCACCGCCTGGTGGCGTCGAAGGAATTGCCGTTCCAGGAAGGGTTGAAACTGCTGATCCAGCGTTACCAGGCTCACGACGACGTGTTCCTGCCGATCCTGGTCAAGGGCGACCTGCGCGAGTACGAAGCGCGCATGCCCTCGCTGCACCTGCACCGGATCAACCCCGCCCGCCTCAGCGCACACTCCCTGCTCAGCCTCAACGCCATCAAGGGTGCCATTGCCGACCATCTGATCGGCCTGTTCCGCCAGCAGTGAAGGGCTGACGTTACCCCCGTGTGACGATGGGTAACATCCATCCTGGCCGAGCGACCGCTCATCCGCTGCAGCGACCGCGTCGTTCGGCGGTTTTTCTCGACTATGGGTCGGCCCCGATTCGCCCGGGGCTTTCTATAGTGACTACAGGTCGCAGTGTCTCTGCCGTCGGCCACGAGAAGAACAAGAGGTGAGCCCATGTCCCGTCGTCTGCCCTTCCTGCTGCGTTGCGCGCTGTTCTGCGGCGCCGGTCTGCTGGCTGCCACCGCCCAGGCGAGGATGGAGTCGCTGGACGACGACCAGCTTTCCGACGTGGTCGGCCAGGCCTTCATCAACCTCACCACCGACGCCGCCAACGGACTGAACTTCACCCGCATCAACTTCGGCGCCGACATCGAGACCCAACTGAACATGAAGAAGCTGCAGTTGGGCCAGTACAACCGCAGCGGCGAGCTTGCCGGCAGTGCCGACATCGCCATCGACAACTTCGCCCTGGGCACGGTCAACGACGCCACCGGCGCGATCAACCCGTTCCTCATCAGCAATCCCTACATCGAGTTCGCCTACGACGGCAGCAAGATGGTCGGCATCCGTATCGGTTTCGGCGAAGCCAAGGGCTACCTCTCGGGCGATATCAAGACCCTCACCGGCAACGTGCCGGTGGACCTGTACGGCACCGGCAGCCAGTTGGGAGGCAGCATTTCCTGCGGCCTGCTGGCCCTCGACTGCCTGGCGGCGAAGACCGCCATCACTCTCACCGGCAGCTCTCAGTACACCGCCCAGGCCGAACTGGTGAACAGCTCCGGCAACCCCGACCCGATCCGCGCTGCCATGATCGGCCTGAAGAACGGCACGGCCCTGGACATGCACGACAGCACCATCATCGGCAGCCTGGTGAACGTCCTGCTGCCCTTCCTGACCTCCAACGACTGCAAGCTGATGGGCGCCCAGACCTGCTTCAACCTGGCCCAGTACCAGTCGTTCCCGATCGGCACCGTGGATCCGAACAACGCGCAGAACTTCATCGACTCGTCGAAAGGCTTCTTCATCTCGATGCAGAGCCAGAACGTCCAGTGGCGCGACCAGCAGGATCCCTCCAAGCTGGTCGCCGCGCTGGCCGGTGCCTTCCTCAACATGTCGCGCAACGCCGATGGAACGGCGCCGATCAAGGTCGACTTCGGTCAGGCCTTCAATGGCATTCCACGGCAGGACACCTGCCTGGGCGGCCTGAACAAGGGCTGCTGAGATGAGTCGCGCCTGCCTGCTCGCGGCCCTGCTGGCCGCCCCCTTCGCCCATGCCGAGATGACAGCGCTCGATGACGAGCAACTGTCGGACGTGCAGGGTGCCGGCATCGGCTTCGTCCTCGACAGCGCCATGGTCGACGGCAACAAGGCCACCATCGCGATCAATGGCGTGACCAACACCGCCACCGGGCAGAACGTGCCGATCACGGTAAAGGAGCTGTACGTCGCCGCCACTGGCAGCAACAAGGGCAGCACCCTGGCGCCGGTGACTCTCGGCCGTCTCAATTTCCCGTTCAAGCTGAATCTGGCCAAGGGTTCGGTGCTGACCACCCAGCTCGACGACGGGCGGGTGGTCAGCACCTTGCCGGACACCGCGGACGTGATCGAACTGGCCTTCCCCAGCCTGGTGAGCGGCGCCGGCGGCCAGCCGTGCATCGCTGGTTACACCGGTGCCGGCAGCAACTGCTCGAGCCGGGCCAGCGAAAAGGTCGACGCCGGCATCCGCTTCGACTTCGGCGTCACTTCCACGCGCACCGATGTGCTCAACCTGGACTTCTCCGAACTGGCGATGGACGGTTCCTACCTGCGCTTCTGGGGCGCCAACGCGCGCAGCCAACTGGTTGGCGAGATGCGCCTGAACCTCTACGCCAAGACTTTCGAGATCATGTCCTGCGGTGCTGGCTCGCCCAGTTGCGTCAGCGCCGCCGAGCAGGCTGCGCGCACCGTCTACCTGACCAACGCCTATGCCAGCGTCGCGCTTGGCTACGGGAAGTCGCAGCCGTTGCTGTTCTCGGTCACCGCCGACGGCAACTTCACTTTCGAACTGCCCAAGCTGACCCTGGCCAACGCCGCCGACTTCTACGCCAATGCGCCGCGCACCAGCCTGGTGATCGAGAACCTCAACATCGGCGGTACCCGGCCAGGCTACGGGCAGGTACCGACCGGCGGCTACAACATGGGCCGCAACGAGATATCCGGGCTCAGCTTCAACTACCTGAAGGTGACGTCGCACAACCTCTGAGGTGGCGGCGCGAAACGAGGTACGCAGCACATGGCCAAGCAGACTCATCCACTGGCAGGCGGCATCGGCATCCTCGCGGCGCTGGCGCTGCTGTTCAGCGCTTCGGCCGGGGCCGAGTTGCGCTCGCTGGGCGATAGCGATCTGGACGACGTGGTCGGCCAGGCCGGGATCAGCATCAGCGCCTCGCTCAATCTCCAGGAAAATCCTTCGCAGACGCGCTGCGCCGGCGGCTGCGGCGCGCGCCTGGCGATCCAGCCGGCCGGCAGCGGCAACAACTACCTGGTGATCGACGATATCAGCGGCAAGTTCAGCTTCGACGAAGTCACCCTGGACGTGGTGACCATCAAGGACGGCTTCGGCGGCGACGGCGCTGCCTTCAACCGCCCGGTGCTGCGCGTCGGCCTGAAGGACACCAGCTTCCAGGACCTGCGCTTCACCATCGCTGGCGCCAACAAGGCGCGCGGTACCGATCCCGGGCTGGTGCAGACCAACCTGGTCAGCGCACGCATCGACGGCACCCTCAAGCTGCAAGGCAACGTCAACATCTTCACCGTCGCCCCGCGTTGAGGGCGAACCGTCGCATGGCGGGACAAAGCCGCTCCGCCGAGGTCGAAGAACCGCTATCATTGCCTGCCTGAACGCCGGGGGCGAAACCGTCCCCGCGCATCGCCTAATTGCCGGTGCCCGAGATTTGATCGAAGAACAGCGTCGCCGCGCCTTCCTGGGCGCGATGCAGATAACCAGTTGGCTGCCCCGCCAGCCGTTGCCGTTCGCCGCACCCTCGCGGCCGGAGTTGCTGGAGACCCCGCCCCGGGAAGAGCCGGCGGTGCCTGTGCGTGCGCGCGCCGCGATCGATGCGCCGCAGGCCCGCGTCCCGCAAGCCGAGGCGCCGGCCAGCGCACCGAGCGTGGCTCCCGCCGCGCCCGTGGAAGGCCGGGGGATCCCGATCAGCCTGCCGAAGCCGGGCGCCCCGGCGGCGAAGAAAGCCGAGCCGGTCGCGCCGGTCGAAGAGGCCCCGGCCGAGCCGCCGGCGGTCCAGGCCCCGCCGCCGCGCTTCGCCTTGCAACTGCTGCAGGCGGGCTCCTGCACCCTGCTGGTCGAACTGCCCACCGGCGAACCCTTCGCCAGCCGCGATCCGGGTTACCTGCTGCTGCGCGACCTGCTGCGCGCCGCCGGCCTGCCGGACAGCCCGCGGCTGATCGGCGAACCGGTACGCTGGCCGCTGCTGGCGCGCGGCAACCTCGACCAGGGGCCGCAGGCGGCCCTGGAGTTCGTCCAGAGCTTCGTCGCCGCGCGCATGGAGGAGAGCGAGCGTAGCCGCTGCCTGTGGTTGGTCGGCCTGCCGGCGATCCGCTTCGCCGGCGAGGGCGACGAGGGCAGCCTGTTCCGCGAACTGCAGGTGGACGGTCTGGGCGCAACCTGGGCCGTGCCAGGCCTGGAAGCCCTCATGGAAGAACCCGCCCTCAAGGGCGAGCTGTGGCGCGCCATGCGCCGTGTCCGTCAGCGCTGGTCGAGCGAGATTCAATGAGCGATGCGATTTCCTTCCGCCCGATGACCGAGGCGGACCTCGATGCCGTGCTGAAAATCGAATATGCCGCCTTCAGTCACCCCTGGACCCGTGGCATCTTCAGCGAAGGCCTGAAGAACTACCATTGCTGGCTGATGTTCGAGGGTAGCCAGCAGGTCGGCCATGGCGTCATCCAGATCATCCTCGACGAGGCGCACCTGCTGAATATCACGGTGAAGCCCGAAAGCCAGGGGCGTGGCCTCGGTCTGCGCCTGCTCGAACACCTGATGCGCGAGGCGGCCGGCCACCAGGCTCGCGAATGCTTCCTCGAAGTGCGCGCTTCCAACCAGGCCGCCTACCGCCTCTACGAACGCTACGGTTTCAACGAGATCGGCCGCCGTCGCGACTACTACCCCGCCGTCGGCGGGCGCGAAGACGCCCTGGTCATGGCCTGTACCCTGTTCGACTGAGGCTTGCTCCGCTTCCCTGCCGGCAACTAGCTATCACTTGGAGTAGCTGGCTGGCCTTCTGGCACCGCCGTACCCTTACCAGCATTCCGATTCTCGCCTGCATACCGCAGGCAGGTCCCTTCATGCGGTAACCCTTCGCTGGAGTGCGAAGTCAGGTCGACAGCGGCCGGTGGCAGGATGCGCAGACTGGAGCCCCCCATGTGCGACACCCTGATCCTTCGCCACCAGGGCCAGACCTGGTTCGCCAAGAACAGCGACCGCGAGCCCGCCGAACCGCAGCGTCTGCTGCGCCTGCCGGTGGTGCGCAACGATCCGGAAGCGCGCTTGCGCACCACCTACCTCGACATTCCCCAGGCCGCCCAGCGGCATGCGCTGGTGATCAGCCAGCCGAGCTGGATCTGGGGCGCGGAAATGGGCGTCAATGAGCACGGCGTGGCCATCGGCAACGAAGCGGTGTTCACCAAGCTGACCCGTCAGCGCGGCACCGCGCTGCTCGGCATGGACCTGCTGCGCCTGGGACTGGAGCGCGGCGCCAGCGCCCGCGAGGCGCTGGAGGTGATCACCGGGTTGTTGCAGCGTTACGGCCAGGGCGGCCCGGCCGGCTACCGCGACAAGCGCATCCGCTACGACAACAGCTTCCTCATCGCCGACCCCGGCGAAGCCTGGGTGCTGGAAACCGCCGGCAACCTGTGGGCGGCGAAGAAGGTCGAGCGCTGGGCCATCTCCAACGCCCTGACCCTTGGCCACGAATTCGACCTGTGCAGCCGCGACCTCGAGGACCAGGCACGCCGCCAGGGCTGCTGGGATGGTCGCGGCGACTTCCACTTCGCGCGGGTCTTCGACACCCGCCTGCTACCCTGGGTCGGCGGCGCGCACCGGCGCTGTCGGATCAACCAGCGCTTCCTCGACAGCCTGCCTGGCGAGCCGGACTGGCACGCGCTGTTCGCCGCGCTGCGTCACCATGGCCCGCGCGGGGACCACTTCCGCCGCCACAACAACCGCCAGGTATGCATGCACGCCGGCAGCTTCTGGCGGCCTTCGCAGACCACCGCCAGTCTGGTCGCCCGCTTGCGCGACGACGGCCCGCTGTTGGCCGCCACCGGTACTTCGGCGCCGTGCCTGGGACTGTTCCAGCCGCTGTCCTTCGATCCGGCCTCCGGCGCCGCCGTGCTCAGCCAGCCGCGCGAGGCGGTACAGGAGTCTCCCTGGTGGCGCTTCGAGGCGGTGCACCGCCGCGCGCTCACCGACCGCGCCTTCCGCCGGCTCCTGCGCAGCGGCCGCGATTGGCTGGAACGGGAACTCTTCGCCGACCTCGAACAGCCCGACTGGCCGCGCCTGGCAGAGGACGCCGCAGCCTGGCACGCCTGTTGGCATGATCAGGTCGCCATGCAGCCGCTGGCGCAGCAGCGCTGGTGGCGTAGCCACGCCGCGCTGTGACGCTTGTCAAACGGGCATCGCCTTCCGTAAGGTGCTGCACCGGTCAAACGAGGGGCATGCCATGAGCGACTTGCAGCAACTGTTCGAGAACAACGTCCGCTGGGCCGAAGCGATCAAGCAGGAAGACCCGGACTTCTTCGCCAAGCTGGCCCGCCAGCAGACCCCCGAGTACCTCTGGATCGGCTGCTCCGACGCGCGGGTGCCGGCCAACGAAATCGTCGGCATGCTGCCCGGCGACCTGTTCGTCCATCGCAACGTCGCCAACGTCGTGCTGCACACCGACCTCAACTGCCTGTCGGTGATCCAGTTCGCCGTCGACGTGCTCAAGGTCAAGCACATCCTGGTCACCGGCCACTACGGCTGCGGCGGCGTGCGCGCCTCCCTGCACAACGACCAGCTCGGCCTGATCGACGGCTGGCTGCGCAGCATTCGCGACCTCGCCTATGAATACCGCGAGCACCTGGAGCAGTTGCCGACCGAGGAGGAGCGCGTCGATCGCCTCTGCGAGCTCAACGTGATCCAGCAGGTGGCCAACGTCAGCCACACCAGCATCGTCCAGAACGCCTGGCACCGCGGCCAGTCGCTGTCCGTGCATGGCTGCATCTACGGGATCAAGGATGGCCTGTGGAAGAACCTCAACGTCACCGTCAGCGGCCTCGACCAGTTGCCGCCGCAGTATCGCTTGAGTCCGCTGGGCGGTTGCTGCTGAGAGAGGCGGAAGCTCTTCCCTACGCGTTCCCCTCTCCCTGGAGGGACAGGGGAACTGTCGAGGACGGCTTCAGAACTCCACGCTATACGTCAGGCTGTAGGTCCGCCCCCGTCCCTTGTAGTCGAACAGTCCCGCTGGTGCGAGCCCGCCGTAGTAGACCTGGGCGCGTTGTCCCCAGACCGTGGTGTAGTCCTTGTCCAGCAGGTTCTGGATGCCCGCGGTGAGGGTGCCCACCGGCAGCGCCTGGGTGCCGAGCAGGTCGAACAGCGCGTAGCCGTCGATCTTGTTGCCCGGCTCGTCGTTCAGGTTGAAGGTGCGCACGCCCTGCAGGCGCAGGCTGCGCTGGTCGTCCTTCCAGCCGACGAAGGCGCCGGCCTTGGATGGGCTGGCCGAGGTCACGTCCTGCTTCAGCCAGCGGCCGTCGACCTTCTCCTGGGAGCGGATGGCCAGGCCGTTGACGCCGAGCTGCCAGTGATCGTCCAGCCAGTAGGTAGCCTGGCCCTCCAGGCCGTAGTTGCGCTTCTTGGTGTCCTGCTGCAGCACCGCCAGGGTCTTCGAGTCGTACTTGATGCTCTTGTCCGACCAGGAATAGAACGCCGCCACCTGGGTATCCAGGGCACCGTCGGTGTGCCGCCAGCCCAGCTCGACCTGCTTGGTCTTGATCCCGTCCAGCGGCGAGTCGTTCACGCTGACCCCCTGTAGCAGCGGGTAGTGGCCATTGCCGTCGGCTGCGCCGTAGCGTCCGAAACCGTAGTACTTGGCCGGGTCCGGCAGCTCGAAGCCTTCGCTGTAGTTGGCCCAGACCTGTTGTTGCAGGTTCAGCTTGTAGATGGCGCCGACGTTGACCAGGTTGACGTCGTAGTCCTTGCTCCCGCCCGGAACCGCGTCGGCGGTCTTGCCAAGGCCGTTGGCGATGAGGATCTGCTGGTTCGCCGCAACGAAGTCGCTGACGTCGGTGCTCATCGACTGGCGCCGCACGCCGGCGCTCAGGGTCAGGTCGTCGGTGGCCTTCCAACTGCCCTGGAGGAAGAAGGCGCGGCTGTCGGTATCGATGTCCGGGTAGCGGCCCAGCTTGGCCTGTTCACTGGCTACCAGCCCGCCGCTGGCGGCGGCGAGCGGCAGGTTGAAGAGCATCTGGTCGGACGTGAATTTTTCCCGGTCCAGGTCCACCCCGTAGGTCAGGCTGGCGCGCTCCCAGGTCTTCACCAGGGCCAGTTTCATCCCGTAGTAGTCAGTGTCCTGCTGCGAGGCCGAGTAGTAGGAAGTGCCGTAGTTGATTGCGCCACTATTGCTGTAGCGGATGGTGGGGAAGGGGTTGAAGGCCATCTTCTCGTTGCGGTAGTAGGCCTGCAGGTAGAGGTCGTGACCCAGCACTTCCGGCGCATGGTAGGTGGCGTTGAACTGATGGCGCTTGCTTTCCGGCTCGCGGTCGAGGTCGACGCCGCCCTTGATCGAATAGGGTGCCCGTCCACGCAGGGCGTCGAAGTTGCGCCCGAGATCGAGGCCGCGGTCGCCGTCGTAGCCGGAGTCGTAGTACTGCAGGCCGAGATCGAGGCTGTGGCCATTGGCGAAAGTGAAGCCAAGGCTGCCCATCAGGTCCACCGACCTGTTGTACTGTAGGTCGGTCTGGGTGATGTCCGTCAGTACCTGGTCGCCATTGCCGTCGTAGGCCGCGCCGTTCTTCTGGTAGGCGATGGCCAGGCGGCCGTTGAACAGGTCGTTGCCGCCGCTGATCGACTGCGCCGCGCGCAGGTCATGGTCCTCATGGCTCTGGAAGCCGCTGCGGGCGCCCAGCTCGGTATTGAAGCGAGTGTCGCCGCCGACGCCCTTCTTGGTCACGATGTTGATGATCCCGCCGGTGGCGCCGCCGCCGTACACCGCGCTGGCGCCGGACATCACCTCGATGCGCTCGATGTTGAATGGGTCGATGGAGTCGAACTGCCGGCTGATGCCCCGCGAACTGTTCAGCGACACCCCGTCGATCATCACCAGCACGCTGCGTCCGCGCAGGTTCTGCCCGTTGTTGGTACGACCCTGGGAGCCGATATCCAGGCCCGGGATCAATTGTCCCAACGCCTCCTTCAGCGGCACGCCGGCCTGGGTCTGCTGGTCCAGTTGCTCGCGCTCGATCACCCAGACCGTGCCGGGCAACTCGCTGATGCTGGTCGGCGCGCGCGAGCCGATCACCACCATCTGCTGCTCCACCGGATCGGCAGCCAGCGCAGGAGCGGAAAACGAAGCGAAGAGGGACAGGGAAAGCGCCAGGGGAGCCGGGCGCGAAGGGATGGAGCGGGGCATGAGGAGATGTCCGAGTTGCTGTTGTTTTGATGGGCGGCAAAGCTAAACAAATCGATAATGATTATCAAATGATTCGAACTGTTTCAATGAGGCATGCCTGGCTTCCAAAGCAAGATGAAATGCCTGACACGGGGCGCTGCGCATGGCGTGGCCCTACAGCGGATCCTCGGGCATTCCTCGATGACGATGCGGTATGCGCACCTAACGCCGGAGCACTTGGAATCGGCGATGCGCTTTTCTCCGATTACTCAGTCTGGCTACAAATTGACCACATGAGGATCTGTGGTAATCTGTAGTGAAGTTAACGCTTAACGTTAAGGGTTAATGAATGATTCTGACCTTTCGCTGCGACGAGACTCGTCAGCTTTTTGAGACGGGTCTTTCGAGGCGGTGGGGAGCGATCCTCACAGTCGCTACGCGTAAGCTCGCAATGCTTCATGCGGCTACGGAGCTTCGAGACTTGCGCTCTCCACCTGGAAACCGGTTGGAGCCGTTGCAGGGAAAGCGGGCGGGCCAACATAGCATCAGGATCAATGACCAGTGGCGTGTCTGTTTCGTCTGGACGGATGCGGGTCCCGAAGAAGTCGAAATAGTTGATTACCACTGAGGAGGTGGACCATGGCTACCAATGGTATGCGCCCCATCCATCCTGGGGAAATATTGCGCGATGAGTTTCTGATGGAGTTGGATATCTCTCCAGCTGCTCTAGCACGCGCTTTGAAAGTCTCCGCTCCGACAGTGAACGATATCGTTCGTGAGCAGCGTGGTATCTCCGCAGATATGGCGATTCGTCTGGGGCGTTACTTTGATACGTCCGCTCAGTTCTGGATGAATCTCCAGAGTGAGTACTCGTTAGCAACTGCTTATGCGGCGAATGGCGAGCAGATCGAACATGAGATTGAGCCGCTGCTTGCTCACGGATAGCGGTGACGTTGATCGTAGAGCCCCGCAGATGCGGGGCTTTTTCATGCGAACCGTAAATCGGTAAAGGGGGCGTAGACGGTTTGTAGTCGGTTTGTAGTCTGCCGACCAAAACAAAAAGGGGTTAGCTTGCGCTAACCCCTTGAAAAATATGGTGGCTACACCGGGACTTGAACCTGGGACATCAGCATTATGAATGCTGCGCTCTAACCGACTGAGCTATGTAGCCGAGTGGCGCGCATTTTCCGTATCTCGGGCGGGGCTGTCAACCCCTGGGCCTAGATAATTTTCTGATCTTTCAATCGTTTAGACGGAAGGGGTCGGATCGCCGGAGAGAGGGCGATGGGGAGGGGCAGGAACGAAAAGCCCCGGCGCTTGGCCGGGGCTTTCCTGGGACGGGAAGGGGATTACACGTTGAAGCGGAAATGCATCACGTCGCCGTCCTTGACGATGTAGTCCTTGCCTTCCAGGCGCCACTTGCCGGCTTCCTTGGCGCCCTGTTCGCCCTTGAACTGGATGAAGTCGTCGTAGGCGACCACTTCGGCGCGGATGAAGCCTTTCTCGAAGTCGGTGTGGATCACGCCGGCGGCCTGCGGGGCGGTGGCGCCGACGCGGACGGTCCAGGCGCGGACTTCCTTCACCCCGGCGGTGAAGTAGGTCTGCAGGTTGAGCAGGCCGTAGCCGGCACGGATCACACGGTTCAGGCCGGGTTCCTCGAGACCGAGGGACTCGAGGAACATGTCCTTCTCTTCGCCGTCTTCCAGCTCGGCGATCTCGGCTTCGATCTTGTTGCACACCGGCACCACCACCGCGCCTTCTTCCTCGGCGATGGCCTTCACCACATCCAGGTGCGGGTTGTTCTCGAAGCCGTCCTCGGCGACGTTGGCGATGTACATCACCGGCTTGCTGGTCAGCAGGTGGAAGCTGCGTACCAGGCGCTTCTCCTCGTCACCGAGGTTCTTCAGCAGCGAACGCGCCGGCTTGCCCTCGGTGAAGTGGGGGATGAGCTTTTCCAGCAGGGCCTTCTGGGCCAGGGCTTCCTTGTCGCCGCCCTTGGCGTTGCGGGCGACTTTCTGCAGTTGCTTCTCGCAGCTGTCGAGGTCGGCGAAGATCAGTTCGAGGTCGATGATCTCGATGTCGCGCTTGGGGTCGACGCTGTTGGACACGTGGATCACGTTGTCGTCTTCGAAGCAGCGCACCACGTGGGCGATGGCGTCGGTCTCGCGGATGTTGGCGAGGAACTTGTTGCCCAGGCCCTCACCCTTGGAGGCGCCCGCCACCAGGCCGGCGATGTCGACGAATTCCATGGTGGTCGGCAGTACGCGCTCGGGCTTGACGATCTCGGCCAGGGCGTTCAGGCGCGCGTCGGGCATCGGCACGATGCCGCTGTTCGGCTCGATGGTGCAGAACGGGAAGTTTTCCGCCGCGATACCGGATTTGGTCAGGGCGTTGAACAGGGTGGACTTGCCGACGTTGGGCAGGCCGACGATGCCGCAGTTGAATCCCATGCTATGTCCCTCGCGCTCAGACAGGCGCTAGAAAAGTGGTTCAGGCCTTCTGGCTGTGCAGCTTCTGCATCGCCCGGGTCCAGTCCCCGGCGAGCATTTCCGGCAGCACGCCGAGGGCGAAGTCGATGCTGGTGTCGAGCAGTTCCTGCTCGCTGCGCGGGGCGCGGCCGAGCACGTAACCGGAAACCAGGCTGCTGTGCCCCGGATGGCCGATGCCAAGCCGCAGGCGATGGAAAGAATTCTGATTGCCGAGCTGGGCGATGATATCGCGCAACCCGTTGTGCCCGCCGTGTCCGCCGCCGGTCTTGAGCTTGGCGACGCCAGGGGGCATGTCGAGTTCGTCGTGGGCCACCAGGATGGCGTCCGGGGCGATCCGGAAGAATCCCGCCAGCGCCGCCACGGACTGGCCGCTGCGGTTCATATAGGTAGTCGGGATCAACAGACGAACGTCCTTGCCCTGGTGGCTGAACTTGCCGACCAGGCCGAAATACTTGCGGTCAGCCACGAGGCTGACGCCCTGGGCATGCGCCAGGCGCTCAACGAAAAGGGCCCCCGCGTTATGCCGGGTCTGGTCGTATTCAGGACCCGGGTTTCCCAGGCCAACGATCAGTTGTACGGCAGTCACGACGGGAGCCCCTCTCTATAAAAAGGCGATCGAGTAATGAATTACTCGGCGGCGCCTTCTTCGCTACCTTCTTCCTTCACCACGCGGGAAGCGTGGATGTTGGCAACGGCCAGGTCGTTGCCGTGGGCCAGTTGTACCAGCTCGACGCCTTTCGGAGCCTTGAGGTCCGACAGGTGAACGATCTGGCCCAGCTCGACCTTGGCCATGTCGACTTCGATGAATTCCGGCAGGTCTTTCGGCAGGCAGGAAACTTCGACTTCGGAGATGGTGTGGGAGATCTCGCCACCGGATTGCTTGACGCCAACGGCTACTTCTTCGTTGATGAAGTGCAGCGGTACGTGGGCGGTCAGCTTGTGGTCGGCGACCACGCGCAGGAAGTCGGCGTGCATCACGAAGCCTTTCGCCGGATGGCGCTGCAGGGCCTTGATCAGTACGGTTTCCTTGGCGCCGCCAACGTTCAGGGCGATCACGTGGCTGAAGGCAGCCTCGTTTTCCAGGAGCTTGGCGATTTCGCGCAGTTCCAGGGTTACGGACTGGGGCTCTTTGTCGCCGCCGTAAACGACAGCAGGAACCAGACCGGCGTTACGACGCAGGCGGCGGCTCGCACCTTTCCCCAGATCGGAACGCACTTGGGCATTCAGAATAAAGTCGACCATTGTGTATCTCCAAAAATAACAATGCGCCCGAACGCTTGCGACCAGCGTTCGGGCGATTTCAAAGGCCCCGCCGGAGCGGGGCGTTTTCGTTCAGGCGCGTTCGCCGAGGCTGGGCCTCAGCGGAACATCGCGCTGATCGATTCTTCGTTGCTGATCCGGCGCATGGCTTCCGCAACGACCGGAGCGATGTCCAGCTGGCGGATGCGGCCACAGGCCTGGGCAGCGGCGGACAGCGGGATGGTGTTGGTCACCACCAGCTCGTCCAGTACGGATTTCTCGATGTTCTCGATGGCACGGCCGGACAGCACCGGGTGGGTGCAGTAGGCGATGACCTTGGCGGCGCCGTGCTCTTTCAGTGCCTTGGCGGCGTGACCGAGGGTGCCGGCGGTATCGACCATGTCGTCTACCAGTACGCAGGTACGGCCTTCGACGTCACCGATGATGTGCATCACTTCGGACTGGTTGGCCTTGGGACGACGCTTGTCGATGATCGCAAGGTCCACGCCCAGGGACTTGGCCACGGCGCGCGCGCGCACCACGCCGCCGATGTCCGGGGAGACGATCATCAGGTTCTCGAAGCGCTGGTCTTCGATATCGTCCACCAGCACGGGGGAACCGTAGATGTTGTCTACCGGGATATCGAAGAAGCCCTGGATCTGATCCGCGTGCAGGTCGACCGTGAGGACACGGTTGACCCCGACGACGGTCAGCATGTCGGCCACTACCTTGGCGCTGATGGCCACGCGGGCGGAGCGCGGACGGCGATCCTGGCGGGCATAGCCGAAGTAGGGGATGACAGCGGTGATACGAGTGGCCGAGGAGCGGCGGAAGGCATCGGCCATCACCACCAGTTCCATCAGGTTGTCGTTGGTCGGCGCGCAGGTCGGCTGAATCAGGAATACGTCCTTGCCGCGGACGTTTTCGTTGATTTCGACGCTGATTTCGCCATCGGAGAATTTGCCAACTGAAACATCGCCAAGAGGAATGTGCAGCTGACGCACGACGCGTCGTGCAAGATCGGGGTTAGCGTTCCCCGTGAAGACCATCATCTTGGACACGCTACAGGTACCTGTGTCGACCGAAGGGATCCGGATGAAATACAGAAGAGGAAAATGGCAGGGGCGGCTGGATTCGAACCAACGCATGGCAGGATCAAAACCTGCTGCCTTACCGCTTGGCGACGCCCCTGTGGTATTGCTCGAATGCCGTTTCGGCATTCCTTTCTCAGACCAGAGTTTCCAGCTTCCGGTGCAACATCGAGACGTTGCTTCCTTTGGCGACGAACCTCTGAAGGTGGTCTGGAAGAAGGGCCGAGACTTTATCAGCTTCAGCTTTGTTTGGGAAGCTCCCAAACACACAACCTCCAGTGCCGGTTAATCTAGCTGAAACAAATTTGTTTAGCAAGATCAAAGCGTTACGAACTTCTGGGTAACGCCTCTCGACTACCGGCTGACAGTCGTTTCGGCTGTCCCCCTCGAGAACGGTGCGCACTTTAATGGCGGGAGAATCGCGTGTCAACAGTGGATCTGAAAAAATTTCTGCTGTGCTGACAAGTACTTGCGGAACCAAGACGAGATACCAGAGCTCCGGGATGTCCACCGGGGTGAGCTTTTCGCCCACGCCCTCGGCGAAAGCCGCGCGTCCGCGGGTGAAGACCGGCACGTCGGCGCCCAGGCGCAGGCCCAGGGCGGCGATGCGGTCCTCGTCCCAGCCGAGTTGCCAGAGATGGTTCAAGGCCAGGAGCGTCGTGGCGGCGTCGGAGCTGCCGCCGCCGATGCCGCCCCCCATGGGCAAGCGCTTGTCCAGCCAGATGTCGACGCCTTGCAGGCTGCCGGAGGCTTCCTGCAGCCCGCGCGCGGCGCGCACGATCAGGTTGCTGTCGTGCGGCACCCCGGCGATTTCCGTGTGCAGGCGTACCTGGCCGTCCTGGCGGGCTTCGAAATGCAGCTCGTCGCCGTGGTCGAGGAATTGGAACAGGGTCTGCAACTCGTGATAGCCATCGTCGCGGCGGCCTAGGATATGCAGGAACAGATTGAGCTTGGCCGGGGCTGGCAGGCTGAGGCGCACGCTCATGTCAGCGGCCGAGCTGGCGCGGCTGCCAGTCCTTGATCACCAGGGTGACGTCGAGGTCCTGGCCGTGCAGCTTCAGGCGCTCGGGTAGCCAGTAGCCGTTCTGTTCGGCGTAGCGGGTGTATTCGATCTGCCAGCCGTCCTGTTCCAAGCGCGCCAGGCGACTGTCGGCGTCGAGGGTCAGGCGGCTCTTGCTGTCCGGCGCCGGGAGGCCGCGTACCCACCAGAGCAGGTGCGAGACCGGCAGGCGCCAGCCTAGT
Source organism: Pseudomonas sp. HMSC057H01 (assembly GCF_001836405.1). NCBI lineage: Bacteria > Pseudomonadati > Pseudomonadota > Gammaproteobacteria > Pseudomonadales > Pseudomonadaceae > Pseudomonas > Pseudomonas sp. HMSC057H01. The sequence continues at coordinate 23,279 of NZ_KV828420.1, forward strand.
TGTTCTTCCAGCAGGGCTTCCGGGGACTCCGCCTGGTAGCGGCCCTGCCCGGCGACTTCCAGGCTCACCGCGCCTTCACGCCCGGTCAGGCGTGCTGCGCCGCGGCCGAGCGGGCCGGACAGGCGGATGTCGTAGTAGCCCTGGCGCTGCAGCCAGAACAGGGTGCCGCTGCCGGAGTCGCGCGGGGCGCGGATGCCGACCTTGCCGTCGATCTGCCAGGCATCCAGCTCGCTGAGTTGCTGCTTGTGGGTTTTCCAGGTCTGCGCATCGCCCTGGCCTTCCAGGGCTTCGTGGGAGGTCAGGCCGGCGCAGCCGCTGAGCAGGGCCAGCGCGGAGGCGGCGAGGAAAAGACGTAGACGCATGGTTTCAAGGAGTCTCGGCGCCGGTCAGGCGCTTGATGGTGCGGCGCAGCACGTCGCTGTCGGGCTGCTTGTCGAGGTATTCGCGCCAGATGGCCCGGGCGTCGTCTTGGCGCCCCTGGGCCCAGAGGACTTCGCCCAGGTGCGCGGCGACCTCGTGGTCGGGGTAGCGCTGCAGCGCCTGGCGCAGGTAGCGCTCGGCGTCCGCCAGCTTGCCCTGGCGATAGTTGATCCAGCCCATGCTGTCGAGGATCGCCGGGTCGTCCGGGTTCAGCTTGTGCGCCTTGAGGATCAGCTCGCGCGCCTCGGTGTAGCGGGTAGTGCGGTCGGCCAGGGTGTAGCCGAGGGCGTTGAGGGCCATGGCGTTGTCCGGCTCGCGGGCGATGACGAAGCGCAGGTCCTTTTCCATCTGCGCCAGGTCGTTACGCTTCTCCGCCAGCATCGAGCGGGTGTAGAGCAGGTTGAGGTCCTCCGGGTACTGCTTCAGACCCTCCTGGATGGCCTGCCAGGCCTTTTCCTGCTGGTCGTTGTTGGACAGCGCCTCGGCTTCGATCAGGTACAGCTGGATGGCGTAGTCGGGTTGCTCGCTGCGCGCCTTGTCCAGGCGCTGGGCGGCTTCGTCGACGCGACCGGCCTTGAGCAGGACGTCGGTCTGGCGCAGTTGCGCCGGGAGGAAGTCATTGCCCGGGCCGACCTGGGCGTACTCGTCGAGGGCGCGCGCGGTGTCCTTCTGTTCCTCGGCGAGGCGGCCGAGGTTGAAGTGGGCGGCGTCGACGTGGCTGTCGCGCTCGACCAGTTCTTCCAGGTAGATCCTGGCTTCGTCCCAGGCCTGGGCTTCCAGGCAGACCAGCGCCAGGGAGAAACGCAGGTCGTCGTCGTCGGGGAATTGCTGGACCAGTCCGGCGAACTCGGCCTTGGCGTCATCCAGGCGGTTCTGCTCCACCAGCAGGCGCGCGTAGGCGAGGCGCACGCGCTTGTCGTCCGGGTGTTCCTTGATCCCGGCCTTGAGCAGCGGCAGGGCCTCGTCGCTGCGCTTCATGCTCTGCAACAGGCGGGAGCGGAGCAGCAGCGGGGCGACTTCGTGGCGGCTTGCGGAGTTGTCCTCGAGCAGGGTCAGGGCTTCGTCCGGGCGGCCGTCCTGTTGCAGCAGCAGGGCCTTGCCGAACAGCAACTGGCCGTTGTTCGGGTATTTCTTCAACAGGTGGTCGAAGCTCTGCAGCAGGCCGGTGCGGGTATCCGGGTCGGTCTCCGCGGCAGACAGGGCGAGGAAGTCGAAGTGCGTGTCGCCCTGGCCGTTGAGAACCTTCTCCATGTACACCATGGACTCCTCGTAGCGCCCGGCGCGGGCCAACTGGATCGCGGCGGCGCGTTGGGCATCGAGGTTGTCCGGCGCGCTGCGCGCCCAGAGCAGGGAGGTGTCGAGGGCTTCCTGGTCGGCGCCGAGGTATTCGGCGATGCGGAAGGCGCGCTCGGAAACTCCGGGGTCGCGGGTTTTCTGCGCCTGCACCACATAGTTGCTCAGGGCGATGTCGAAGCGGTTGCGCTGCCCGGCCAGTTCGGCCACCAGCAGCGAATACAGGCTGTCCTCGCTGAAGGAGCCGTACTTTTCCGGCTTGGCCTTGGTCTCGACCGCGGTGTCTTCCACCGGCGGGGTGCCATCGGGAGTCTTGTGGATAAGTGACTGGCAGCCGCCGAGCAGCAGCGTGACGGTCAGCAGCGCAAGGGATTTGTTCATAGAGGAAGAAAGCCGGCCTTGAACCTGCGAGGGTGGCGCCATCATGACATAAGCCGTCCGGCAAGCCCAAGGGGGCCGGGACGGGCGTCGACGAAGCTGTCTATGGGGTCAATACATCGGCAATGGTTGTCCTGCCCTTGGCGAAGTAGGAGAATTGCGCGTTTCCCCGATTAGCTCAGCGATCCTGCATGGCCTTCATTGCCCTCGGCATCAATCACAAGACCGCCTCGGTGGCTGTCCGCGAGCGCGTGGCTTTCACTCCGGAACAGATGGTCGAGGCGCTGCAGCAGCTCTGCCGCCTGACCACCAGCCGCGAGGCGGCCATCCTGTCGACCTGCAACCGGAGCGAACTCTACCTGGAGATCGACCATCCGACCGCGGACGACGTGCTCGCCTGGCTGGCGGACTACCATCGTCTGACCCTCGACGAGTTGCGCGCCTGCGCCTATGTGCACCAGGACGAAGACGCGGTGCGCCACATGATGCGCGTGGCCTCCGGCCTCGACTCGATGGTCCTCGGCGAGCCGCAGATCCTCGGCCAGATGAAGTCGGCCTACGCCGTCGCGCGCGAGGCCGGCACCGTCGGTCCGCTGCTAGGCCGCCTGTTCCAGGCCACCTTCAGTACGGCGAAGACCGTCCGCACCGATACCGCCATCGGCGAGAACCCGGTGTCCGTGGCGTTCGCCGCGGTGAGCCTGGCCAAGCAGATCTTCAGCGACCTGCACCGCAGCCAGGCGCTGCTGATCGGCGCCGGCGAGACCATCACCCTGGTCGCGCGCCACCTGTTCGAGCAAGGCGTGAAGCGCATCGTGGTGGCCAACCGCACCCTGGAGCGCGCCAGCCTGCTCGCCGAGCAGTTCGGCGCCCATGCGGTGCTGCTTTCGGAGATACCCGAGGAGTTGGCCAACAGCGATATCGTCATCAGCTCCACTGCTAGCCAGTTGCCGATCCTCGGCAAGGGCGCCGTGGAGCGCGCGCTGAAGCAGCGCAAGCACAAGCCGATGTTCATGGTCGACATCGCCGTGCCGCGCGACATCGAGCCGGAAGTCGGCGAACTGGACGACGTCTACCTCTATAGCGTCGACGACCTCCACGAAGTAGTGGCGGAGAATCTCAAGAGCCGCCAGGGCGCTGCCCAGGCCGCCGAGGAACTGGTCGGCAGCGGCGTCGCCGAGTTCATGCAGCGCCTGCGCGAACTGGCTGCGGTGGACGTGCTGCGCGCCTATCGGCAGCAGGCCGAGCGCCTGCGCGATGAAGAACTGGGCAAGGCCCAGCGGCAACTGGCCAACGGTGCCGACCCGGCCGAGGTGATGGCCCAGTTGGCCCGCGGCCTGACCAACAAACTGCTGCACGCGCCCAGCGTGCAGATGAAGAAAATGTCCGCCGAGGGCCGCATCGACGCGCTGGCCCTGGCCCAGGAGCTGTTCGCCCTCGACGAGGGCGCGCCGCGCCACTGACCGGTACCTATGCCTGCATGAAAGCTTCTCTGCTGAAAAAGCTGGATGTCCTCAGCGATCGCTACGAAGAACTGACGGCGCTGCTCGGCGACGCCGAGGTGATCAGTGACCAGACCCGCTTCCGCGCCTATTCCCGCGAGTACGCCGAGGTCGAACCGGTGATCCTGGCGTTCCGCGACTACCGCAAGGTGCAGGCCGACCTCGAGGGCGCCCAGGCGTTGCTCAAGGACAGCGACCCGGAGTTGCGCGACCTCGCCGAGGAGGAGGTCGCCGAAGCGCGCGGCCGCCTCGCCGCCCTCGGCGACAGCCTGCAGCGCATGCTGCTGCCGAAGGATCCCAACGACAGCCGCAACGTGTTCCTGGAGATCCGTGCCGGCACCGGTGGCGACGAGGCGGCGATCTTCTCCGGCGACCTGTTCCGCATGTATTCGCGCTACGCCGAGCGCCAGGGCTGGCGGGTCGAGACGCTGTCGGAGAACGAGGGCGAGCACGGTGGCTACAAGGAAGTGATTGCCCGGGTCGAGGGCGACAACGTTTATGCCAAGCTCAAGTTCGAGTCCGGCGCGCACCGCGTGCAGCGGGTGCCGGAAACCGAATCCCAGGGCCGGATCCACACTTCCGCCTGCACTGTCGCGGTGCTGCCGGAGCCGGACGAGCAGGCAGCGATCGAGATCAACCCGGCCGACCTGCGGGTGGACACCTACCGTTCCTCCGGCGCCGGCGGCCAGCACGTCAACAAGACCGACTCGGCGGTGCGCATCACCCACATTCCCAGCGGCATCGTGGTCGAGTGCCAGGAAGAGCGCTCGCAGCACAAGAACCGCGCCAAGGCCATGGCCTGGCTGGCGGCCAAGCTCAACGACCAGCAGCAGGCCGCGGCGCAGCAGGCGATCGCCAGCACGCGCAAGCTGCTGGTGGGCTCGGGCGACCGCTCGGAGCGCATCCGTACCTACAACTTCCCGCAAGGGCGGGTCACCGACCATCGCATCAACCTCACCCTGTACTCCCTGGGCGAGGTGATGGAGGGCGCGGTGGAACAGGTGATCGAGCCGCTGCTGCAGGAATACCAGGCCGATCAACTGGCGGCCCTGGGCGACTGACATGACCACTATCTGTACCCTTCTCAAGGATTCCCAACTGCCCGATTCGCCCAGCGCCCGGCTCGACACCGAGTTGCTGCTGGCGGCGGCGATGGGCAAGCCGCGCAGCTTCCTGCGTACCTGGCCGGAGCGCATCGTGCCGCGCGAGGCCAACGAGCGGTTCGACGACTGGATCGCCCGTCGGCGCAACGGCGAACCGGTGGCCTACATCCTTGGCCACCAGGGCTTCTGGAGCCTGGACCTGGAGGTCGCGCCACACACAATGATCCCGCGCCCGGACACCGAACTGCTGGTGGAAACCGCGCTGGCGACCCTCGCGGCGGACACCGCTACGGTGCTCGACCTGGGCACCGGCACCGGCGCCATCGCCCTGGCCCTGGCCAGCGAGCGGCCGCTGTGGACAGTGACTGCGGTGGACCGTGTGGAAGAGGCCGTGGCGCTGGCCGAGCGCAATCGCCAGCGGCTGCTCCTGGAGAACGTCGAGGTGCGCCGCAGCCACTGGTTCTCCGCCCTCGATGGCCGGCGCTTCCGGATGATCGTCGGCAATCCGCCGTACATCCCTGCCAGCGACCCGCACCTGAGCGAGGGCGACGTGCGTTTCGAGCCGAAGAGCGCGCTGGTCGCGGGTAGCGATGGCCTCGACGACATCCGCCAGATCGTCGCCCAGGCGCCGCGGCATTTGCTGGACGAAGGCTGGCTGCTGCTCGAGCACGGCTATGATCAAGGGGCGGCGGTGCGCGAACTGCTCGGCGCCCGCGGCTTCGCCGGGGTACATACGTTGCGCGACCTCGGCGGCAACGAGCGGATCACACTCGGACAATGGGCATGCTGAGCGACGAGGAACTGCTGCGCTACAGTCGCCAGATCCTGCTGGCGCAGGTCGACGTCGAGGGCCAGCTGCGCCTGAAGCGCAGCCGCGCACTGATCGTCGGTCTTGGCGGCCTGGGTTCGCCGGTGGCGCTGTACCTGGCCGCGGCCGGGGTCGGCGAGCTGCACCTGGCGGATTTCGATACGGTCGACCTGACCAACCTGCAACGGCAGGTCATCCACGATGGCGCCAGCGTGGGTATCGGCAAGGTGGAGTCGGCGATGCGCCGGCTGGGCGCACTGAATCCGCAGATCCGCCTGGTCAGCCATAGCGCCGCGCTGGACGAGGACTCCCTCGATGCCGCCGTGGCGGCGGTCGACCTGGTGCTCGACTGCACCGACAACTTCGCCACCCGCGAGGCGGTCAACGTCGCCTGCGTGCGCGCCGGCAAGCCGCTGGTCAGTGGCGCGGCGATCCGTCTTGAGGGCCAGCTTTCGGTATTCGATACCCGCTGCGACGCAAGCCCCTGCTACCACTGCCTCTACGGGCACGGCAGCGAGGCCGAGCTGACCTGCAGCGAGGCCGGCGTGATCGGTCCGCTGGTGGGGCTGGTCGGTAGCCTGCAGGCGCTGGAGGCGCTCAAGCTGCTGGCCGGTTTCGGCGAACCGCTGGTGGGCCGCCTGCTGCTGGTGGACGCCCTCGGCACGCGCTTCCGCGAATTGCGGGTGCGTCGCGATCCTTCCTGTGCCGTCTGCGGGCAACGCCATGGCGGTTGAGTCGGCCGCGGTCGGCGTTTTCGATTCCGGGGTCGGCGGGCTCAGCGTATTGCGTGAGATTCGTGCGCGCCTGCCATCCGAATCGTTGCTCTACGTCGCCGACAACGCCCATGTGCCCTACGGCGAGAAGAGCGCGGAGTACATCCGCGAACGCTGCGAGCGGATCGGTGATTTCCTTCTGGAGCAGGGCGCCAAGGCTCTGGTACTGGCCTGCAATACCGCGACGGCAGCGGCTGCGGCGGAATTGCGCGAACGTTATCCGCAGGTGCAGCTGGTGGCCATGGAGCCGGCGGTGAAGCCGGCCGCGGCGGCCACCCGCAACGGTCGGGTCGGCGTCCTCGCCACCACCGGAACTCTGAAGAGCGCGCGTTTCGCCGCCTTGCTCGACCGCTTCGCCAGCGATGTACAGGTCTTCACCCAGCCCTGTCCGGGGCTGGTCGAGCGCATCGAAGCCGGCGATCTCTATGGGCCGCAAACCCGGGCACTGCTGGAACGCCTGCTGGCACCCATCCTCGAACAGGGCTGCGATACGCTGATCCTCGGCTGTACTCATTATCCCTTCGTCAAACCCCTGCTGGCCGAGCTGATCCCGGCGGAGATGGCGGTGATCGATACGGGAGCGGCTGTCGCCCGGCAGCTGGAGCGCGTATTGTCGGCGCGGGCGCTACTGGCCTCTGGCCAGGCCGCGACGCCGCGTTTCTGGACCAGCGCGCTGCCGGAGGAGATGGAAAGGATCCTGCCGATCCTCTGGGGAAGCCCGGAAAGCGTAGGAAAATTAGTCGTTTAGTCGTTCCTGGCAGACGTGACAGCGATTTTTTGAACTAAAGCGTTTGGTCTAGTATCTGCTTTAGTAAGTGCGCTCTTATAATGCGCAGCTTGAATGCGGGGGCTTTCATGCAACTTTCGAAAAGGACGTTTCAATGAAGAAACTACTTCCGCTGGCCGTTCTGGCCGCACTTTCCTCCGTCCACGTGGCCTCCGCCCAGGCGGCGGACGTCTCGGCCGCCGTCGGTGCGACCGGCCAGTCGGGCATGACCTATCGCCTGGGCCTGAGCTGGGATTGGGACAAGAGCTGGTGGCAGACCTCCACCGGGCGCCTGACCGGCTACTGGGATGCGGGCTACACCTATTGGGAAGGTGGCGATGAAGGCGCCGGCAAGCATTCGCTGTCGTTCGCTCCGGTATTCGTCTACGAGTTCGCCGGCGACTCGATCAAGCCATTCATCGAGGCCGGTATCGGCGTGGCGGCGTTCTCCGGCACCCGTGTCGGCGACCAGAACCTGGGTTCCTCCCTGAACTTCGAAGACCGCATCGGCGCCGGCCTGAAGTTCGCCAACGGCCAGTCGGTCGGCGTTCGGGCGATCCACTATTCCAACGCCGGCCTGAAACAGCCGAACGACGGTATTGAGTCCTACAGCCTGTTCTACAAGATCCCGATCTAGTCGGCACGGTCGAAAAAAGCCGGGTTCATCCCGGCTTTTTCATGCCTGCGATTCTTCCACCACGCCGCACCGCCCTATGGAAAGAGCGAGCCATTTGGCGGGAGGCGATAGCTCGCTGACGCGCCCTACGCGCGACCATCGCGCGGCGGCAGGTTGCGGAAAGCCGCCAGCGCCCGTTCGCGGCTGGCCTTCAGGTCGACCATCGGCCGTGGATAGTCGACCCCGGCGAACAGCCCCAGGCTGGACGGATCGTGGATCGCCTTGCGCTCCAGGCCGGCCAGTTCCGGCAGCCAGTGGCGGATGAACTCGCCGCGTGGATCGAAGCGTTCGGACTGCGAGAGCGGATTGAACAGGCGGAAGTAGGGGACGGCGTCGGTGCCGGTGGATGCGCTCCACTGCCAGCCACCGTTGTTCGCCGCCAGGTCGCCGTCGATGAGGTGGCGCATGAACCAGCGTTCGCCTTCGCGCCAGTCGATCAGCAGGTTCTTGCTGAGGAACATCGCTACCACCATCCGCAGGCGATTGTGCATCCAGCCGGTGGCGAGCAACTGGCGCATTGCTGCATCGATGATCGGTATGCCGGTGCGCCCCTGTTGCCAGGCTTCGAGTTCCGCCGGGGCCTGGCGCCAGCGCAGGGCTTCGGTCTCCTCGCGGAAGGGGCGGTGCCGGGAGACCCGTGGGTAGCCGACCAGGATGTGCTTGTAGAACTCGCGCCAGAGCAGCTCGTTGATCCAGGTCGCGGCGCCTTGCTGGCCGCCGCTGAACTCGCCGCGGTTGGCAACCAGCGCGGCGTCCAGGCATTGCCTGGGCGAGAGTACGCCGGCGGCCAGGTAGGGCGACAGTTGGCTGGTGCCGGGAAGCGCCGGGAAGTCGCGCCGTTCATGGTAGTCGGCCAGGTGCTGGTCGGCGAAGCCGCGCAGGCGTTCCTGCGCTACCTCTTCGCCTGCCGGCCAGAGGCGGCGCAAGCTATCGGCCGGCCGCGGGAAGGCGGGCACGGCATCCGGCAGCGGGTCGCTGGCCAGCGCGTGCGGTGGTTGGGGCTGCGGACGCGGGCGGACACCCGGCAGGGCCTGGTACAGCCGTTCGTGGCAGACCTTGCGGAACTGGCTGAACACCTGGAAATAGCCGCCAGTTCGGGTCAGCACCGAGCCGGGGGCGAAGAACAGCTGGTCGAGGTGGCTGTGGAAGGCCACGCCCTGTTCGCGCAGGCGTTGGCCGACGGCCTGGTCGCGGCGTTCCTCGTTCACCCCGTATTCCTGGTTGACGTGTACCGCGCCGATTCCCAGCTCCCGGCAGAGCCGGCCGATGACTTCCGGGGCTTGCCGCCAGTGGCCGCAGTCGCGCACCAGCAGCGGGATGTTCAGCGCGGCGAGCTGGCGTTGCAGCTCGCCCAGGTTGCGCAGCCAGAAGTCGACCTTGCAGGGCGCATCGTCGTGTTCCCGCCACTGCGCCGGGCTGAGCAGGTAGAGGGCCACGCAAGGGCGTCCATCGGCGGCGGCGAGGAGCGCGCTGTTATCGGTGGTTCGCAGGTCGCAGCGAAACCAGATCAGGTTCATCGGAAGTCCGTTCATGGGTTCAACAGGCCTCGTTCGCCGAGCAGGCGGCGGGCTTCCAGGGGCGTGCTCGCCAGCAGCAGGCCGGCTAGCGCCAGGGTTTCGAAGGCTTCGCGCTGGATCTCCACGGCCGGTCCGACCAGCACCACCGGGCAGCTAACCCCTGCCAGCAGGCGCGGCAGGTGCTCCGGGTTGAGGCGATGACTGGCGTACAGCAACACGCCGCGAGCTTCCAGGCGTTCGCAGGCCAGGGCCAGTTCGGCCGGTGGCAGCGGCCAGTCGAAGACCTGCAGCGGCACCTCGCCGCTGCCGAGCAACCAACTGCACAGCCAGAGGTTCGGTTCCAGCGACAGCTCGGACTGGTTGACCAGCAGCAGCGGCGCGCCCTGTTGCAGCCGCTGCTGGTGATAAAGGCGGGCGCCCAGCTTGCTGCGCAACCAGGAGAAGAAGAAGGCCCGCTCCATGCGCGCGCCGAATTGTCCCTGCCAGCGTCGTTCGAGGTGCTGCAGCAAGGGTTGCAGAAGCTTTTCGCAGAGGGTCGCTACCGGATAGAGCGACGCGGCCTGGTTGAACAGATCGTCGAGGCGTCGCTCGGCCAGCGCGGCGATGGCGTCCAGCAGTTGTTCGTGCAGGCGTTCCCAGGGGGATTCGACATCCGCCGCCGGGGTTTCCTCCGGACGCTCCAGCAGCGCGCGCACCTGGCTGATGGCGACGCCACGCTCGAGCCAGACGAGTATCCGGCGGATGCGCTCGACCTGCTCTTCGCTGTAGAGCCGGTGACCCTTGCCGGTGCGTTGCGGCACCACCAGGCCGTAGCGGCGCTCCCAGGCGCGCAGGGTGACCGGATGGACGCCGGTCAGACGAGTGACTTCGCGGATCGGCAGGCCGCCGCGTTCGAGGTGGGGCGAGTTCATCGGGAAATCCTAGAGCGCGTTGCGCAGGCCGAGTTCGGTCGGGTGCGGTTGCAGGTAGGTCTGCTGGGCGATGTATGCATGCGGGTGGCGACGGAAGTGGTGCTTTAGCAGGGTCAGCGGTACCACCAGCGGCACGCTGCCATGCCGGTATTGCTCGATCAGCTCACGCAATTCACGCCTGTCTTCGGCTACGAGGTCGCGTTTCAGGTAGCCGCTCAGGTGCAGTAACACGTTGCCATGGCTGCCGCGGGTCGCGCAGCGGCGCAGGCCCTGCATCAGCTCGCCGAAGTAACGCGTGCCGAGGGCTTCCGGCTGGTAATGGCCGGCTTCGCCGAGCAGGCGGCCGAGACTGCGGTAGTGCTCCGGCGAATGCGCCAGCAACTGGTACTTGTAGCGGCTATGGAAGGCGACGATGGCCGAATGGCTGAGGCCGCGCTGGCACAGGGCCTGCCAGTGGGCATGGGCGAACACGCGGGTGAGGAAGTTCTCCCGCAGGACCGGATCGTGCAGCCGGCCTTCTTCTTCCACCGGTAGCTCCGGCAAGGCTTCGCAAAGGGCTGCGGCGAAGCGTCCACGGCCTTCGGCGCGCGGCGCGCCGCCGCCTTCAGGGTAGAGCTTGACCCGTTGCAGCCCGCAGGACGGCGAACGTTGCATGAAGATGAAACCGTCCAGCGTATCCGCCCGTTGCGCCACCCGCCGCGCATATTCGGCGAGCGCTCCGCCGACCGCCAGGCCGTCGCGGCTCCGCGCCTCGGCGGCTTCCGGAGTGCCTTCCAGGCGAATCGCCGGGCGCGGCGTGCCCAGGCCGATGGCCTGTTCCGGGCAGAAGGAGACGAATTCGACGTGTCGCGCCAGTTCCTCGCAAAGCGCGGATCGCTTGTGGCCGCCGTTGAAGCGCACCGGTTTGCCGAGCAGGCAGGCGCTGATGCCGAGTCGGGGCGTCAGGGAAGGGGGGTGAGATTCGTGCATCGGTGTCGTCTCCCGAGGGGAAAGGAGGTTCGCGCGCAGCTCGACAGCCAGGCGGTCATACGACACATCCTAGAACTTATCTTGTACAGGTCAATGTATTTGTATAGGTATTTTCTTGTCACATCGGGCCGCCAGGCGACGGCCCGATCCCCTCAGAGATGTTCCAGCAGGCGCCGCGCGGCTTCCTGGCCGCTGAGCCAGGCGCCTTCGACGCGGCCGCTGGAGCACCAGTCGCCGCAGGCGTAGATGCCCAGGTCGGGATCGCCGAGGGCACCCCATTGGTGAGCCTCCGCCGGGCGTGCATAGAGCCAGCGGTGGGCGATGCTGAAGGCGGCTTCCGGCACGGCGCAGCCGATCACTTCGGCGAAGGCGCAGCGCAGGTGCTCGACCACGTCCTCCTTGGCCATGTCGATGTGCTGCCGGCTCCACTGGCTGGTGGCGTGCAGCACCCAGGTGTCGAGGGCGGTGTCGCGCCCCGGCTTGCTGCGATTGCAGGCCAGCCAGGCGATCGGACTGCCGTGCACGAAGCAGCCCTGCACCGGGGTGTCGAGTACCTCGCGGAAGCCCAGCGCCACCGCCCAGGTCGGCTCCATGACCACGCTCGCGGCGGTGGCCGCCAGTTTCGGCACGCTGGCCAGCAGCGGCGTGGCCTGGGGAGCGGGGATGGCGATCAGGACCTGGTTGAACGGACCGTGGTTCTGTCCCTCGGCGTCCTGCAGGTGCCAGTGCTGCTTGCCGCGGAAGACCTCGGTGATGCGGCAGGAGAAGACCACTTGCAGATCGGTGAGCAGGGCGCGGGTGATCGCACTCATCCGTGGGATGCCGACCCAGCGTGGCTGCTCGTCCGGGGAGGGGCTCAGCTGGCCGTCGCGGTATTGGTAGAGAGCGGGTTTCCACTCGTCCACCCAGCCTTCCTCGCGCCAGTGTTGCAAGGCGTCGAGGAAGCGCCGGTCGCGGGCGGTGAAGTATTGCGCGCCGAGGTCCAGCGTGCCGGCCTCGCTGCGCTTGCTGGCCATGCGGCCGCCGCTGCCGTGGCCCTTGTCGAACAGTTGTACGGTCTGGCCGGCGGATCTCAATGCGTGGGCGGCGGAAAGCCCGGCGATGCCAGTACCGATGATGGCGATGGGGACGCTCATGACATGCCTCTCTGGTTGTGTAGCGTCTGGACAGGCGAATCAGGTTTCTTGTACAAGCTTGATTTAATGTACAGTATTGCGCGTGCTTCGAGGCGCACCTTGCATCGCGCCGATGGCGCGCTTGCGGCGCACGGCTCGCTTCCTGGCCTGTCGAACCTTCAGACGTTCCGTTCGGAAGTATCAACCGAGTTATCTGAAGAATAGACGGCTGGCGCCGTTCACTAAGGCACCAGTGCGATGCAAGCCCTGTTCCTTGGCTGAGTCGAAAACGACGCCAGGGTTCCCCGGCCGGAGCCGACGGATCTTCCATTCACAGGATAACGCCGGAATGGGGGGAGGATGCACGGTCATCGGGCAGATCGATGTCCAGGGTCCAGACTGAAAGGGCACGCAGGCAAAACGAGGAGACAGCCATGCACATTCTCTTGACCGGCGGTACCGGCCTGATGGGTCGCCGCCTGTGCGCCCGCTGGCGACAGGCCGGACACCGGCTGACCGTGTTCAGCCGGCGGCCGCAGCAGGTGGAATCGCTGTGCGGCGTCGGCGTGCGCGGCATCGATCGTTTCGACGAGTACGGCGACCAGCCGCTCGACGCGGTGGTCAACCTGGCCGGCGAGCCGATCGCGGACAAACCCTGGAGCCACAAGCGCAAGGCGCTGCTGTGGGAAAGCCGGGTACGCCTTACCGAGCGCCTGATGGAATGGCTGGACGCTCGTGAGCAGCGCCCGGACCTTCTGTTATCGGGTTCTGCGGTGGGTTGGTATGGCGACAGCGGCGAGCGCCCGGTGACCGAGGAGGGGGCGGCGGCCGGCGAGGATTTCGCTAGCGAGCTATGCCTAGCCTGGGAGCAGATCGCCCGCGAGGCGGAGAAGCTCGGCACCCGTGTCGTGCTGTTGCGCACCGGCCTGGTGCTGGCCCCCGAGGGCGGCTTCCTCGGGCGCCTGTTGCCGCTCTACCGGCTCGGCCTGGGCGGACCGCTGGGTGACGGCCGGCAATGGATGCCGTGGATTCATATCGAGGATCAAATCGAGCTGATCGATTTTCTTTTGCGGCGGCCCGATGCCAGCGGTCCCTATAATGCGTGCGCTCCCAACCCGGTGCGCAACCGCGATTTCGCCAAGGCCCTGGGCCGGGCGCTGCACAAGCCGGCGCGGATACCGACCCCCGGGTTCGTACTGCGCCTCGGGCTGGGAGAAATGTCCGGATTGCTGCTCGGTGGCCAGCGAGCCTTGCCGCAGCGCTTGCAGGATGCCGGCTACCGTTTTCAATTCACCGACCTGGACGCGGCGCTGGCCGATGTCCTGGCCGCCCGACGAAAGGATCAGGCATGACCGAGAATGCCCTGCTGTTGCTCAACCTGGGCTCCCCGGATTCGACCCGGGTGGAGGATGTCCGCCGCTATCTCGACCAGTTCCTCATGGATCCCTACGTGGTCGACCTGCCCTGGCCGCTGCGGCGCCTGCTGGTGTCGCTGATCCTGATCAAGCGTCCGGCCGAATCGGCGCACGCCTACAGCTCGATCTGGTGGGACGAAGGGTCGCCACTGATCGTCCTCAGTCGTCGCCTGCAGGAAGCGATGAAGCCGCACTGGCCGCATGGACCGGTGGAACTGGCGATGCGCTACGGCCAGCCGGCCATCGAGAAGGTCCTGCTCGACCTGGCGCGCCGCGGTATCCGGCGGGTGACCCTGGCGCCGCTGTATCCACAGTTCGCCGACAGCACCACGACCACCGCCGAACAAGAGGTGCGCCGGGTGATCGCCGCCCATCGCCTGGAGCTGGAGGTCAGCACGCTGCCGCCGTTCTACGACCAGCCGGTCTACCTCGATGCCCTGGTGGAAAGCGTGCGTCCGTACCTGCAGCAGCCCCACGACCATCTGTTGCTGAGCTTCCATGGCTTGCCCGAGCGGCACATCCGCAAGCTGGTGAAGGATCCTGCCCACGACCTGCTGGCCGAGAACAGCCGCAACGTCAGCCCCGAAGCCCTCGCCCTCTGCTACCGCAGCCAGTGCCTGCGCACCGCCGAGGCCTTCGCCGAGCGCGCCGGCCTGGAGCAGGGGCGCTGGTCGGTGTCGTTCCAGTCGCGCCTGGGGCGCGCCAAGTGGATCGAGCCCTATACCGACGCCAAGCTCGACGAACTGGTGCAGCGTGGGGTGAAGCGCCTGCTGGTGATGTGCCCGGCGTTCGTCGCCGACTGCATCGAGACTCTGGAGGAAATCGGCATGCGCGGCCGCGAGCAGTTCATCAGCGCCGGCGGCGAGGACCTGGTGCTGATTCCCTGCCTCAACGACCACCCCGCCTGGGTCGGCGCCCTGGGCGAGATGAGCGGGCGCTTGGCCAGGCCGCTCTGAGAGCCTGTTCATGATCCGCTGCGCGGCGCGGTATGACGGCTTTGAAGTGCTCATTTGCCGCTCGTCAGCTCCGCTTCCCCGCCCAGCTCGCGAGATGCTGGACAGGCTCTGAGCGCACGCGGCGGCGAATGACCTGGCGGTCATTCGCCGGAACCCGCTTCCCGCATTCAGCAGTTCTATAGTCCCTTGCCCTGGGTATAAGCCCGGATGTTGCCGGCTTATCCTGCCTGTCGACCCTCCCTTCGCATCCGCCGCTTCGGCGGCGTCCAGGAGTTCGGCATGCATAACAACAATAACGGCTATCCCTCCAACCTTGCGGCCTGGACCACGGTGGCGATCCTCATGGTCGCCTATGTGCTGTCCTTCATCGACCGGCAGATCCTCAACCTGCTGGTCGGCCCGATCCGCCGTGACCTGGCCATCAGCGATACGGAAATGAGCCTGCTGATGGGCTTGTCCTTCGCCCTGTTCTACACCCTTTGCGGTATCCCGCTCGGACGCATGGCCGACAACCGCAGCCGGCGCGGTCTGATCCTGTTCGGCGTGCTGGTGTGGAGCGCGATGACCGCGGCCTGCGGTCTGGCGCGCAGCTATTGGCAATTCCTCACCTTCCGGGTCGGCGTCGGGGTCGGCGAGGCGGCGCTGTCGCCAGCGGCCTATTCGCTGATCGCCGACAGCTTCCCGCGCGAGCGTCGGGCGACGGCGATCAGCGTCTACTCGATGGGCATCTACCTGGGCTCGGGGCTGGCCTTCCTGCTCGGCGGGCTGGTGATCAAGTTCGCCTCGGCCCAGGGCGACGTGCACCTGCCGCTGTTCGGCGAGGTGCGCCCGTGGCAACTGATCTTCCTCATCCTCGGCGCCGCCGGCGTGCTCTTCTGCCTGTTGCTGCTGGCGATCCGCGAGCCGGCTCGGCGCGGAGTCGGCGCAGGCGTGGCGGTGCCGCTGGGCGAGGTCGGCGCCTACCTGCGGGCCAACCGCAAGACCGTGCTCTGCCACAACTTCGGTTTCGCCTGCCTGTCCTTCGCCGGCTACGGCAGCGGCGCCTGGGTGCCGACCTTCTTCGTCCGCACCCACGGCTGGGACGCCGGTCATGTCGGGGTGGTCTACGGCAGCATCGTCGCGGTGTTCGGCTGTCTCGGCATCGTCTTCGGCGGGCGCCTGGCCGACTACTGGGCGAAGCGCGGGCGCAGCGACGCGAACATGCGCGTCGGGCTGCTCGCCGCCTGGGCGGTGATTCCCTTCACCCTGGTCTATCCGCTGCTGGACAACGCCAATTGGGCGGCGGCGCTGATGGCGCCGACGGTGTTCTTCCTGAGCATGCCGTTCGGCGTGGCCCCGGCGGCGATCCAGGAGATCATGCCCAACTCGATGCGCGGCCAGGCCTCGGCGATCTACCTGTTCGTGGTCACCCTGTTCGGTCTCGGCGTGGGCCCGACGGCGGTGGCGCTGGTCACCGATTTCGTCTTCGCCGACGACATGGCGCTGCGCTACTCGCTGCTGCTGGTGACCCTGGCCGCGGTGCTTGGCGCGGTGGTCCTGCTGGGGATCGGCCTCAAGCCCTATCGCGCCAGCCTGGAGCACCTGAAGGACTGGAGCCTGCGACGGGAAGGCGAGGGCGGCGAGGATTGGAAGGCGTCCCGGCAGCCGGCCTGACTCAGTAGGTGAGGATGACCCGCACGGTATCGCTGTAGGTACCGGCGGGGACGTTGCCCTGTGCCGGGTTGACGATGGCCCGGTACGGCACGTTCTGCGCTGCGCCGCTACCGGTGCCTGCCTGGGTGTTGCTGGTGGTCCAGACCGTCGAGTCGCCCGGTTTGTAGAGGTTGTACTGGATCGCGTTGGCGCCGCTGAGCATTCGCCGCCAGCCGCCGCTGAAGTTGTTGCCGTTGTCGAAGCCGATGGTATAGGTGGCGTTCAGGGTGCAGCGCACGCCAATGTTCTGGTTCACCGCGGTGAAGGCCGAGACCAGCGCGGCGCTGCCGAAGCTGAGGTCCGGAGCGCTGTCGATGAAGCAGTCCTTGAGCACCGTCAGGGTAACGTTGACGCTGCTGCTGGCGGTGCCGTCGTCGTATACGCAGACTGGGCCGATGCCCGCCGCGCACAGGTGCCAGGCCCAGTTCAGGCCGATGGTATCGGTATAGGTGCCGGCCGGCAGGGTCACCCCGGTGGCGGTGCGCAGGTACAGCGGCAGGCTGCCGTCGGTGGCGTTGAACAGGCCGAGGATGCCGAGGAAGGTGGTGCTGCTCCAGCGTACCGTCGAGCCGACGTTGTAGACGGTGCCGCAGCCGTTGTCCTTGCAGATGCTGTAGGGCAGGTAGGTGCCGCTGGCGGCATTGTACAGCCGCGGCGTGGTGCCCAGCGGATTGGCGGTGCTGGCGATGGTCGCGTCGATGGTGTTGGTGCTGAGGATCGACAACAGGCTGCCGGTGCACTTGAAGCCGGTGGTGCCGGTGATGGTCTGTGCGGTGCTGGCCACGGTGAACGAGCTCAGGCTGCCGAAATTGCCGGTGCCGGAGCTGGTGGTGCAGGCGGCGAGCAGCAACGGGCTGGCGCAGAGCGTAGCGAAGCCGAGCAGGCAGGCGGACGTGGAGTGGCGGCTCATGGCGTATCTCCGATGGGGGCCGAGCAGGTCAGCGGGCCGACCTGGCTGACGGTGGGTTTGCGCGTGTCCAGGCGGAAGCGTGCCTGGCAGGCCCGGCCGTCGGGGCGGACCACGCGTAGCTGGTTGTCGCTTTGCAATCCTTCGAAATAGACCTGGCCGTCCCAGCCGACGCTGGCGCGCTGGCCGCTGCCGGTTTCTTCGGCCCGGCTACCCAGCGGCAGCGGTTCGCCGCGCTCGTCCACCAGGCTGATGCTGGCGGCGACCACGGCACGGATCGGGAAATCCAGCAGCAGGCCGCTGCCCTGGCGTACCGCCACGCGCTGCTCGACTTCGGGCGCGCTGACGTTGGCCGGAAGGTCCAGCGGCTCGATCTGGAACTTCGCCGGGTAGTAGGCCGCGACCCAGGGCACCAGCAGGTGGCCGTTGTCGTCGGTGCTGCCCATCAGTTGGTTCTCGTAGCGGATCGGCACCTGTGGATAACCCTTGGTGCTGACCAGGACGAAGGCGTCGTTGATCCGGTTGCTGGCGAACACGGCGTTGTCCATCCATACCAGCGAGCCGCTGAGATCGGCCCAGCGCGTGTAGTTGCCGGTCTCGCCATAGAGGCCGCCCTGCAGTTGCACGTTCTGCATGCGCCAGGTCAGGTCGGCCTGCTGGTAGCGGCTGGCGCCGCCGCCATAGCCGAGGTTCCAGCCGAGACCGCCCTGGCTCGGCGTGGAGCGGCTCCAGATCACCCGCTCGCTGTAGCGCCGGTCGCTGTCGCGGGTGACGCCGATGTTCAGCAGGCCGTTGATGTCGAAGGGAATCACCAGTTGCATCAGCGCGCTGTAGCCGTCGCCGTCGAGATCCTTGTTCAGCGCCAGGTAGAAGCTGCTACGGCTGCCGATCGGGCGGCTGTAAGAGAGGTTGGCCAGGCGCGTGCGGCTGCCGTCGCGGGCGCGGATGTCGAAGTAGCCGGCACCGATGGTGCCCTGCTCGTCGAAGGTCAGGCTGGCGGTAGCCTGGTCGGTGCGCCGGCTCAACTGGTACTCGCCGTCCAGGGTGCCGAGGTCGCCATAACCGGCGCTGCGCTCGATGTGTTGCAGGCTGAGGCCGAGCCGTCGCGAATAGTAGGAGTAGCCGAGCAGGTATTGCTGGCCGCTGTCGCCCTGGCCGTCGCTGCCGCTGGCCGCCAGGCTGAGGGTGCCGAAGGTGGCCACGGCGATGTCGCCGCCGATGCCGAGCAGGCGCAGGTCGCTGGCGGCCTCGGCGTGGGTGGAGAGGGTCAGGCGGTCGCTGACGCCGTAGCGGTAGATGCCGCTGGCGGCATTGTCGGCATAGGAGAAGTTGCGCAGGCCGTAGTCGTCGCGCAGACGCCCGACGGACAGGTCGAAATCGCTCAGGCCGCGCGCCAGCAGGGTGTTGGATACGTAGAACGGCAGGCTGGTCACCACTTGTCGGCCCTGGGCGTCGGTGGTCACCACCGTGGCTTCGCCGGCTCCGTTGATATACGGCACGTTGCTGATGGCGAAGGGACCGGGCTGCAGGTCGGCGCTGCTGGCCTTGTAGCCGTTGATGAACAGGTCGACGGTGCTGGGTACGGCGGCCTGGCCGTCGAAGCGCAGCAGCGGATAGGTGACCAGGTCCGGACGTACGCCGAAGTTGCGGGCGAAGCGAAAGCCGCCCATGCGTACCGGGGTGGTCCAGTTCAGCGCGCCGTTGACGTAGTCGCCCAGTTGGTAGCTGTGCATGTTGCGTTCGTCGTTGTACAGCCAGTAGGTGTCATAGCGCAGGTAGCGGCTGTCGAGGTTGTCGGCGTCGCCGAAATAGCGGGTGTAGACGCCGGTGTTGGAGATCACCCCGAAGCCGTCGAACAGACGTTGCTCGAGCAGCGCGGAAAGCCAGGGTGTGGCGCCGTCGGCGGGGGCCGAGTAGTACAGGTCGTAGTTGAACAGCGCGCCGAGGCTGCTGCGCGCCGGGGCGCGGGCGACCAGTCCGGGATCGTCGAAGCGCTGCTCCGGCAGCCAGTCCGGCGGCACTTGCAGGTGCAGTTGCTGGCTGGCGCTGTCATAGTCCGCCCGGACCTCGGGCAGGGCGTCCACCGCGACCTGTCCGGCGGGGTTGCCAGGCAGGCGCACGCCGGCTTCGCGCAGGGCCGCGGCGTCGAGCAGGTAATGGCCATCGGCGGCGTTGACCGGCACCACCTGGCCGCTGTCGCGGCCGTTGATCACCAGTTCCAGGTAGTAGAGGACGTTGCCGCCGCCGGACGGAGCGGGTTGCGGCGGCGGCAGTCCGGCCAGGTAGTCCGCCGCATGGACAGGGGAGAGCAGCGCCAGGCCGATCAGTAGCGAGCGGTGGTGGCGGGAGCGCCGCTGACACGGGCGAGGCACGGGACCGACGTCCGCCTCAGTAGCCGGGAACGCTGATCGGCGCGTCGTTGTCCGCCAGTTGCAGTTTCAGGGTCATGCCGGCGTCCGGCAGCAGCCCCGGCGGCAGCGGCCAGCGCATCTGCTGGCCGGGCAGCACGTAGCCGAGCAGGCCGTCCAGCAGCGCCAGGCTGCGGCCGTTGCCCTCCCAGCGGACATGGCTCAGGCGGGCGTGCACGCTACCCTCGTTGCGCACCTGCAGGTAACGCTTGCCCTGTTCCTCGACCAGCCGCCAGGCCAGCTTCGGCCGGGTCGCGTCGGCCGGGTCGCGCTCGACATCGCTGCGGGGCTGGGTCCAGACGCCGTCGGCGCTGACGAACAGCGGCACCGAATAGCGCATCTGGAACTGCAGGGCGAGACCGGGGCTTCGTTGCGTCTGCCCCGCGCTGCCGTCGGGCACTTCGTCGATCAGCACCCGATAGGCGTCCTCCGGCGTGCTGGGCTGGCCGCCCTGGCGGATCAGCCGGACCAGTTGTCGGCGGCCCGGCTCGACCTTGACGAAGGGCGGGCTGGGAATCACTGCCTGCTGGTTGCGATAGACGTCCTGGAAATCCGCCTGGGACCAGCCGAGCACGCGCACCTGCAGGACCACCGGTTGCTTGCCGCGATTCTCCAGCCACAGCGCCGTGGCCGGTTGGTCGGCTTCGATGGCCGGGTTGATCGGCCAGATCAGCACCGCACTGGCGGCTTGTGTCGGGCCGCCCAGGAACAGCGCCAGCAGCGCCGCAAGCCAGCGGCCGGGGCGGAGAGGTAGGTGTGGACTGGACATGTGATCCTCCATGACGGCTCAGAACGAAAGGGTGACGGTGACGGTGTCGCGGTAGTTGCCGGCGGACGGCAGGCTGCCGACCGCGAACAGGCGCGCGTATACCGTGTAGGTCTGGGTGCTGGCGGGAAAGTTGGCGATGGTCCGCGCGAGCGCCCCGTTGCCCCAGACCTGGGAGTAGGCGGCATCCTGGTAGAGCTGGTAGGCGAGGGTCTCGTTACCGCTCACCCGCTTCAGGTAGCGCTGGTTGCTGCTGCCGCCATTGACCCCGTAGTCGAGGGCGACGGAGACGGTCATTCCCGGAGTGCAGGTCAGGACGATGGAGCCGGCCCCGGAGCTGCTGGCGACGTTAACCGGACTGGCCAGGTTGCCGAGGGTGCCGAAGCTCAGGGTGCCGAGGTCATAGGCGTTGTTGCTGATGGCGGTGCCGAAGGCGCAGCCGTTGGCGACCACCGCCTGGACCTGGAAGGCGCGGCTGATCGGCGATGGATCGGCATGCGCGACCAGGCTCGGCAGCGGGAGCAGGAGAAGCGACAGGAGTAGACGCCGGCTGGACATCGGCATCACCAGCTGATGGTCACGTTGACGGTGTCGCGGTAGGTCCCGGCGACCGGCGTGGTCTGTGCCGGCACCAGGCCGTAGATGGGGTACCACTGGTCGTTGCCGTTGCCGGTGGCGGCAACGCCGGTGGTGTTGTCCCAGACGATGCCGCCGGGGCGGTCGCTGTACAGGTTGTAGGTCAGGGTGAGGGCGGTGTTGGCGATGTTCGCCATGCGCCGCGTGGCGACGCTGCCGTAGAGCCCGCCGTCGAGCGTGATCGCATAGGTCTGGCCGCTGACGCACTTGACCCGGATGGAGCCTGCGCCTTGCTGGCTGGTGGCGCTGATGGCGTTGTTCAGGGAGGCGTACTGGCCGAAGTCGAGGGTGCCGAAGGTGATCGCGCCGCCGCTGCCGACGCTACCTGCCTCGCAGGCCGGGAGCAGCGTGGCGCTCAGGACGATGGTGGCGGTCTGCGCGTTTGCCGGGTTGCAGCCGAGCAGGCAGAGCAGTCCTCCGGTGAAGTAGCGGTTCAGGCTCATCGGTCCCCCCAGGACCATGCTGCCTGGCGCCGCGCCTGGCGGCGCGTCTTACCAGGCGATGGTGACCAGCAGGGTGTCGGTGTAGGTCCCCGCCGTCGGCGTGGGTGTGCTTTGTCCGGTGGGCACCACGCGGCCATAGAGGGGGATGTTGACCGCGGTGCCGGTGGAGACCGAGGAGATGTCCACCGGTGTGTTGGCTTGGATCAGCGCGCTGCGCGCGGCGTCCGAATAGATGTTGTAGGCGATGGTGCTGCTGGTGGTGGTGGTGTTCTGCATGTAGCGCTGGCCGCCGCTGGCGTGCAGGCCTGCGTTCACCGTCAGGCTCGGGGTCAGGCCGGTGCTGCACTGGATCTGGATATTGCCGCTGGTGCCGACGGTCTGCGCGTCGACCACGTTGGTGAGGTCGGAATGGCTGCCGAAGTCCAGGGTTCCCCACTGGTTGATACCGCCGCTGACGCTGCCGTTGATGATGGTGCAGCCGGCACCGATGACCATCTGCACGCCGACCTGGCCGATCAGCGTACCGGCGGCCTGGGCGGTGCCCAGCAGGCTGGCGCAGGCACAGAACAACAAGACTGCCGGAATGCGTTTATTCATCTCTAACTTCCTGTCGATAATGAATGTCGGTGGCGCAGGACGATGTTGGCGGATAAATAAAGTTCCCACGACTTTAAATGATCGGCCTTATATATCCGCAAAACTCTAAGTTCATGGATGGTGCGGCACAGAGCGGTCGCCAGTCATGCTTGACTGGCTATATAGCAGCGCGAGTAGATCTCTGCCAGTTAGATGGCGTGGTTATTTGGGAAATGCAAGGAAGTTTAATTACAAAGTAGTAAGCGATTGACTACATGGTTTGAAGATAACGAGACTGGTGGAATACGGGCGGAACAGCGAAGTGTTCCGCCCGTTGGCTTCAGTGCGAATCCTTGTGCTGTTCGTCGAGCGCCTTGTTCTGCCAGCCGTCATTGCCCGGCAGCAACAGGTTGAGGACGATGGCGACGATGGCGCACAGGGCGATGCCCTTCAGGCCGATGTCGTCGGGACCGGTACCGCTGCCGATCAGCACGCCGCCGATGCCGAACACCAGCGTCACCGAGACGATCACCAGGTTGCGCGCTTCCGAGAGATCGACCTTGTGCCGGATCAGGGTGTTCATGCCGACCGAGGCGATGGTGCCGAACAGCAGGCAGAGGATGCCGCCCATCACCGGTACCGGGATGCTTTGCAGGATCGCGCCGAACTTGCCGACGAAGGCCAGGGTGATGGCGATCACCGCCGCCCAGGTCATGATCTTCGGGTTGTAGTTCTTGGTCAGCATCACTGCGCCGGTGACTTCCGCGTAGGTGGTGTTGGGCGGTCCGCCGAACAGGCCGGCGGCCGAGGTGGCCAGGCCGTCGCCAAGGAGGGTGCGGTGCAGGCCGGGCTTCTTCAGGTAGTCCTGGCCGGTGACGCCGCCCACCGCGATGACCCCGCCGATATGCTCGATGGCCGGGGCCAGGGCCACCGGGACGATGAACAGGATCGCCTGCCAGTTGAATTCCGGCGCGGTGAATTTCGGCAGCTCCAGCCAGGGTGCGGCGACGATCGCGGCGGTGTCGACCACGCCGAAGACGAACGACAGGGCGAAGCCGACCAGCACGCCGGCGATGATCGGCACCAGGCGGAAGATACCCTTGCCGAATACCGCCACCACCAGGGTGGTGAGCAGCGCCGGCATCGAGATCATCATCGCGGTGCGGTACGGCAGCAGCTCGCTGCCGTCGCCGGCCTTGCCCATCGCCATGTTCGCCGCGATCGGCGCCATCGCCAGGCCGATCGAGATGATCACCGGGCCGATCACCACCGGCGGCAGCAGTTTATCGATGAAGCCGGTGCCCTTGATCTTCACCGCCAGGCCCATGAAGGTGTAGACGAAGCCGGCGGCGACCACCCCGCCCATGGTCGCGGCCAGGCCGAACTGGCCCTTGGCGAGGATGATCGGGGTGATGAAGGCGAAGCTGGAGGCGAGGAACACCGGTACCTGGCGCCCGGTCACCAATTGGAACAGCAGGGTCCCGAGGCCGGCGGTGAACAGCGCGACGTTGGGATCCAGACCGGTGATCAGCGGCATCAGCACCAGCGCGCCGAAGGCGACGAACAGCATCTGCGCGCCTGACAGCACCTGGCGCCAGAGCGGCTCCTGGAAGGCATCGCCCATGTTCAGGCTTCCTTCTGCTTGGTACCGAAGATCTTGTCGCCGGCGTCGCCCAGGCCCGGAATGATGTAGCCGTTCTCGTCGAGCTTCTCGTCGATCGAGGCGGTATAGATGATCACGTCCGGGTGGGCCTTGCGTACCGCCTCGATGCCCTCAGGGGCGGCGACCAGCACCATGGCGCGGATTTCCTTGCTGCCGGCCTTCTTCAGCAGGTCGATGGTGGCGACCATCGAGCCACCGGTGGCGAGCATCGGGTCGATGATCAGCGAGCGGCGCTCGGCGATGTCCGGCGCCAGTTTTTCCAGGTAGGTGCGTGCTTCCAGGGTCTCTTCGTTGCGGGCGACGCCGACCGCGCTGACCTTGGCGCCGGGAATCAGGCTGAGCACGCCGTCGAGCATGCCGATGCCGGCGCGCAGGATCGGCACCACGGTGATCTTCTTCCCGGAGATCTTCTCCACCGTCACCGGGCCGGCCCATCCGGGGATTTCGTACTGTTCCAGGGGCAGGTCCTTGGTCGCCTCGTAGGTCAGCAGGGCGCCGACTTCCTGGGCCAGTTCGCGGAAGTTCTTGGTGCTGATATCGGCACGGCGCATCAGGCCCAGTTTGTGGCGGATGAGGGGGTGGCGGATCTCATGTACGGGCATGGGCGACTGTCTCCAACGGGGGCGGGCAAAAAAATTGCGCTAGCGTAATGCATTCCGCACAGTCTGGACCATTATTCTGATTCGCACTCGACCGCCGGGGGTTGCCCGATGGCGACCGGATGAGTACCTTTGCCGACTTTTTCTCAGCCCAGCCAGGGAGAAGCACCATGTCCGTCGATCTCGCGCACATCCGCCAAGTCATGGCGGAAGCCGACTGCCTGTTCAACAACGACGAGGTCGAGGCAGCCATCGGTCGCGTCGCCGAGGCGATCAACCGCGATCTCGGCGAGACCAACCCGGTGGTCTTCTGCGTGATGAACGGCGGCCTGATCTTCTCCGGCAAGCTGCTCCCGCTGCTCGACTTCCCCCTCGAACTGTCCTACCTGCATGCGACCCGTTACCGCAACGAGACCTCCGGCGGCGAACTGTTCTGGAAGGCCAAGCCGGAAATCTCCTTCATCGACCGTGACGTGCTGATCATCGACGACATCCTCGACGAAGGGCACACCCTCTCGGCGATCATCGACTTCTGCAAGCATGCCGGCGCACGCGCGGTGCACACCGCCGTACTGGTGGACAAGGAACATGAGCGCAAGGCCCGGCCCGACCTCAAGGCCAGCTTCACCGGCCTCTACTGCGCCGACCGCTACGTGTTCGGCTACGGCATGGACTACAAGGGCTACTGGCGCAACGCCGCGGGCATCTTCGCGGTCAAGGGGCTCTGAGATGGCCGGACCGCGCTACCTCGACCAGCAATTGTTCGCCGAACTGGCGAGCGGGGCGGGTAACGCGCCGCGTGGTCGCCAGCATCACAACTTCCACCGCATGGAGGAGCCCTGCCACCGCATGGCAGTGGGCCTCCAGCCGAATACCTACATCCCGCCGCACCGGCACCTGGATGCGGGCAAGGCCGAGGCGCTGATCGTGCTCAAGGGCCGTCTCGGCCTGCTGGTCTTCGCCGAGGACGGGGAACTCCTCGACAAGCGCGAGTTGAGCGCCGCTGGGGACTGCCCCGGTGTCGACCTGCCGCCCGGGGTGTTCCATGCCCTGGTGGTGCTGGAGCCGGACAGCATCCTGTTCGAATGCAAGGCCGGGCCTTACCGCCCGCTCGGCGAAGGCGAGTTCGCCAGTTGGGCGCCTGCCGAAGGCAGCGCCGATGCGCCGGCCTACCGGGACTGGATGCGCGCCCAGTTCGCCTGAGCGCTTCGGCGGCGGGTCGGCAGCCATGCTAGAGTGCCGGCTCGCCCTGTCCGGAGGTCCCGATGTTCGCCCGTAGCCTGTGCGGCTCCCTGCTCCTGTTCGTCAGTCTGGCCGGCCTGGCCGCCGAGAATCCCCCGATGCACGCGCGCTTCCTGCCGCCCGACGATGGCCAGTTGCGCCAGGAGGCGCCGGAGCAGCAGCAACTGATCCAGATCACCGAGTACAGCGTGGTGCTGGGCAACCAGCGGCAGTCCAACCAGCAGCCGATCCCGATCACCACGCCGACCCTGCTGCGCCTGAAGGGCAAACCGCTGAGCAAGGGCGCGACCCTGGCCCAGGTGCTGATCCAGTTCGACAGCGAAGGCAAGAGCCTGAAGAAGCCGGTCTACGATGCCGGGACCCGCACCCTCACGCTCAACTACCCGCTGGCGCAGTACCCGGCTTTGCTCGACCTGCTGCGCAACCAGACGGTCTATTGCCAGTTCCTCGCCTATCCCAACGGCCATGTCTGGGCCGACCTGCACACCGGCGCGGTACGCGCGCGTTGAGCCTCGCCGCGCGCCGGGAGTAAACTGCCTGGCCTTATCCCGCGCCGGGCGAGCCCGGCCCCAGAGCCGTTGAGAGAAAGCGATGCGCAAAGACAAGAAACAGATCATTGGCGAAGAGATCAGTGACGAGTCGATCAAGCTGTTCCTCGGCGTCGAGCCGGCCGACGACACGCCCCCCTCGCTGCACAAGCTGATCAAGGCCTATCGCGGCCTGCGCATCGACGACTTTGAGCGCTTCCTCACCTTCTTCCGCGAGGCCGGCTACGATCTCGATGCGCGCGACGCCAAGGGCAACGACTTCGTCGCCCTGGTCGCCGACCAGCGCCAGGCCGCGCCCTACATCGAAGCGCTGCAGGCGGCCAAGGGCGCCTGAGCCGGCCATGCGGTGAAAAGCCCGCCCTTCGGCGGGCTTTTTCGTTGCGCGGCCCGCCGAAGAATCCCACCCGTCGGCGAACGCCAGCACCCGAATGACGGCTGGCGGTGGCAAGGGACGATAGGCATACGGGCCTTCTCGCATTGCGGAGCGCCAGGGAGACAGGGGGGGGCGAATGGCCAGGACTGCTTTATTCGCTCTGCGAGAGGCTGCTGCTTTTCTACACTCACAGGAAAAACAGCCTGCCGAGGTTCCCATGTACGTCCAGCCCTACGTCTGCTTCAACGGCCGTTGCGAAGAGGCCCTGCGTTTCTATGAACACGCCATCGGTGCCAGGGTGAGTTTCCTGTTCCGTTTCGACGAGGCGCCCGGTCCGGTGGTGGTGCCGGAAGGCTGGTGCGACAAGGTGATGCACGCCAACCTGCAGATCGGCGACAGCCAGATCATGGCCTCGGACGGGCACGGGCCGGCGTTGCAGCCGATCTCCGGGATTTCCCTTTCGCTGAATACCCGCGACCCGCAGCAGGCGCGGCGCTGCTATGACGCCTTGCTGGAGGACGGCGGGCGGGTCGAGCTGGAGTTGGGCAAGACCTTCTGGTCGCCCTGTTTCGGTACCCTGGTGGACCGTTTCGGGGTGTCCTGGATGATCAATTGCGAGGCCGGCGCCTGACTCCACAAATGAAAAAGCCGCCCGAAGGCGGCTTGTTCCATAGCGCGCGGCTCACTCGGCGTTGACCGGGGCCTGCACGTCGTTCTTCGCGGTCAGTTCCAGCACCTCGCTGCAACGGCTGCTGACGCTGCGGTAAAGCTCGGCGTCGCTTTCCAGCTCTTTCTCGCGAGCCGGGAAGATTTCCTTCAGCTTGGCGCTCCACTCCGGCGAGCGGGCCTGCTCCGGGAAGCAGCGCTCGATCAGGCCGAGCATGATCGAGACGGTCACCGAGGCGCCCGGCGAGGCGCCCAGCAGGGCGGCGATGGAGCCGTCGTGGGCGGCCACCAGCTCGGTGCCGAACTGCAGGATGCCGCCTTTCTTTGGATCCTTCTTGATGATCTGCACGCGCTGGCCGGCGACTTCCAGGCGCCAGTCCTCGGCCCTGGCTTCGGGGTAGAACTTGCGCAGGGCTTCCAGGCGCTGTTCCGGCGATTGCATGACCTGGCCGATCAGGTAGCGGGTCAGGTCCATGTTGTCGCGGGCCACCGAGAGCATCGGCAGGATGTTGCCCGGGCGTACCGACAGCGGCAGGTCGAGGAACGAGCCATGGCGCAGGAACTTGGTGGAGAAACCGGCATAGGGGCCGAACAGCAGGGATTTCTTGCCGTCCACCACGCGGGTGTCCAGGTGCGGCACGGACATCGGCGGCGAGCCGACCTCGGCCTGGCTGTAGACCTTGGCCTGGTGCTGCTTGACGATTTCCGGGTTGTCGCAGCGCAGCCACTGGCCGCTCACCGGGAAACCACCGAAGCCCTTGCCTTCCGGGATGCCGGAAAGTTGCAGGAGCGGCAGGGCGCCGCCGCCGGCGCCGAGGAAGACGAAGCGTGCCTGGATCTCGCGGTCGCCGCCGTTGCGGGTGTCCTTGACGGTGACCCGCCAGCCGTTATCGGCGCGGCGCAGGTGGGTGACCTTCTGGTTGTAGCGGATCTGCGCGCCCGGCTGTTGCGCCAGGTGTTGCAGGAGCTGGTTGGTCAGGGCGCCGAAGTTGACGTCGGTACCGCCCTCGACGCGGGTCGCGGCGATCGCTTCGTCGGCCGGACGACCCGGCATCATCAGCGGCATCCACTCGGCGAGGGTGGCCTTGTCCTCGGAGTAGACCATGGTCTCGAAGGCGTGGTGCCTGGTCAGTGATTCGAAGCGCTTCTTCAGGTAGGCGATGCCTTCGCTGCCGCGCACGAAGCTCAGGTGCGGCACCGGGTTGATGAAGGTCTTCGGCGAGCCGAAGGTGCCCTTGGCGACCAGGTGCGACCAGAATTGCTTCGACACCTCGAACATGGTGTTGATGCCCACCGCCTTCTTGATGTCGATGCTGCCGTCGGCCGACTGCGGGGTGTAGTTCAGCTCGCACAGGCCGGCGTGGCCGGTGCCCGCGTTGTTCCACGGGTTGGAGCTTTCGATCGCGCCGGACTCCTGGAGTTCGACGACTTCCATCTTCAGGTTGGGGTCGAGTTCCTTGAGCAGGACCGCCAGGGTCGCGCTCATGATGCCGGCGCCTACCAGCAGCATGTCGACTGTTTCGTGATCGTTTTGCGCCATTAACGCTTCTCCAAAATCTTCAGCACCAAATTGACGACAGACGGGGCGGGGCCGAGGCCGGTACGGGCCGGCAGGCAGCGGCGGAGGGAGCCGTCATGTCCGATTCTTCGCAACAACGGCGGGACGCCGGGCGTCATCGCCTATGGATGCCGGGCGCGGGGCTGGCGATCTGGCAGCCTGGCTGGCCCATGCGGGCATCCGGTCGTGCAAGCACATTCGCGACGGAACGGGCCGTCAGGCTCTGGTCATGAGGTATCCGCTGCGGTCGCGTCTGCGGGGGGCTGTTTCAAGCGCTAATGGCGCACTTACCGACGCAAAACTCTTCATTGCTCGCCACACTCTCGTGAAGTAGTGAAATACCTTCGATCCACGCTCTTTTGGAGACATGGGCCGGAAGGGCTCGTCTGTCGCGGGCATGCCTTCGCAGAATCGTGCGGGGTCATGCGGCATTCCTTGCCGAAAAACTCGCTACAGGCGTTTCAGGGCGTCTGCCTCATGGGGCAGCGCTCTACTGGCGGCTCTCTGTGGGGGGATGGCGCGGGGGCCGGAACCCGATCAGGAGGCGTCCTTATAATCGGGGGGCGATTATAACGGTGAAAATCAAAAAATACCCCGCTCCTTAGACTTTTTTCCCATTCCCGGTCACGAAGTGCCCGCCGGCGAAAGCCCCCTGGGACAATCCGCCGCGCCGTATCTGCCAAACGCCGGGCATGCGTGCCCTGCGCCACCTGCCACAGGCGAGGAACCGCGCCCCGTGGCGAACGTCCAAGGCAATGCTGCGGTGCTTTCGCGGCGCCGTTATACTGCCGGCCATTCGTGCCCAACCCATGGAGAGATGAGCATGCTGCATCGCCTGTTGCTCAGCCTGATGACCGCAAGCGCCCTGGTTCTCGGCGGCTGCGCCCTGAGCCCGCAACAACTGGACCCGCAACCGGTCCTGAAAGGACCGTTGACCGCCGTCGGCCATGGCCAGCCGGTGGTGGTCAAGGTGGTCGATGGCCGTCCCGGCCCGTCCCTGGGCACCCGCGGCGGCCTCTACGCCGATACCAGCACCCTGACCGTCCGTAGCGAGGACGTGGTGCCCAAGCTCCAGGCCCAGGCCGAGACGGCCGTGCGCCTGCTCGGCTACACGCCTTCGGCCAACGCCTACAACGCGCCGCAACTGACCCTGACCCTGGCCGAGCTGAAGTACCAGTCGCCGAAGGACGGCGTCTACGTCACCCAGGCCGACATCACCGCGACCTTCCGCGCCGACGTGCAGAACAGCAGCCGGCGCTACACCGGTCGCTACGGCGCCTCGCTGAACCAGCGCTTCGGCATGGCGCCGAACCAGGCGACCAACAGCAAGCTGGTCAGCGAGGTGCTCAGCGACGCCCTGACCCGCGTGTTCAAGGACCCGACCATCGCTCAGACCCTCGGCCAGCAATGAGCCGGCGGTAACGAGAAAGCCCGGCGGATGCCGGGCTTTTTCATGCGCTCGGGAAACTCAGGCGGCCTGGTGGAACGGGTCCGGCTCGCCGATGCTGATGCGCTCGTCGGTCTCAGGCAGGTCGAGGTGTTCATGGCCGCAGGCGGTGCAGTACACCAGCCAGCGGTCGTCCTGGACATTGAAGGAAAGATCGACGATCACGGCCTCGATCTCGTCCAGGTGGTCGATCAGATAGTTATGTTCGTGGGGTGCGGTTTCCAGCATGACGACTCTCCTGTGTTGTCGTTTGCCTGGGTGGGGGTCTGTGACCGGCAAAGCACTTTCAGACTAGCCGGTCACGCTGGCGAGGCCGCGCCTTTTTTAGACGGATTGCTGCTAACCGCTGCGCTTCGTCGCGACAACCCGGTCGTCGCTGGCCGTCGCTCATGCATTCTGGATAGAATTCGACCAGTCCTTCCCCGCCGTCCCCGACGGTCCGTCCTGTCATCAGCTCACCCAAGGCGTTACTCGGTAGCCCCGGCGTGTTGTCCTGTTGCGGAGGTTATCGATGTCCTTGCAAGCCTTGTGGGCGCTGTTCCTCGCCCATCCCGCGCAGGCCGTGAACGGCCTTGCGCTGTTCTTCGGTGTCGCCGGCGCCTGGCTGCTGCTGGCCACCCGCGCACGCGAGCGTCGCGCCCTGGCGCGCTGGGCCGCGGAGGGCGAGGCGGGGGAGGAGGCATTGCCGATGGACGAGGCGACCCTGCGGATCAACCTGTTCTTCTACCGATTCGGCGCCGCCTGCCTGGGCCTGGCGCTGCTGGTCAGCTGGGCCAGCACGCGGTTCTGAGAGGGCCTGCCTCGGCGAGCCGAACCGCACGCGGATAACCGTCTGCGGGTTCGAAGCCGTTGCCCGATGGAGAAGCCCGGCGGCGCCGGGCTTTCGTCTTCAGGATTGCTGCTTGATCCGGTATTGGTTGAGTACCGGGTTGGCGTATTGCAGCACCAGCCAGGGGCGCTGCTCGGCCGGGCATTGCTCCAGGCGGCGGTTCCATTCCTTGCGCGCCTTCTCCAGTTCTTCGCTGCCGAACAGGCTCTCGGCCGTGGGGACAGCGAGGCCCGGGTCGCGGTTCTCGCTCATCTCGTAGGCCAGGTAGTGCACCGGGAACAGACGGTAGTTGCCGAGGATCTGCCGGTCCAGTTCGGCGGCCAACTGCTTGGCGTCGCTGAACTCGCCCTCCAGTTCGGCGCCGAAGTTGATGTGCACGCGGCCCTTGTAGCCGGTGATGCCCAGGGCGATGCTGGCATCGTCCTCGCCCGGCGCCTTGCGGTATTCGCCGGTGCTGGCGCGGGTGTGCAACTCGCGGGCCTTGGCCAGGTCGCAGGGGTCGTATTCGTAGCTGATCGACACCGGGATGAAATGCAGGGCGCGCACCATTTCGGCGAAGGGTTCGTCCTTGCGGCTCATGTGGAACATCTTGAGGATCGCCGAGTCGGTACGGTCGTCGCCGTCCTTGGCCCGCCCTTCGGCCTGGGCGATCCACACCGACTGGCGGTCCTCGCGGATCGAGTGGTTGATGTAGGCGGAGAGCGTCTGGTAGGCGGCGAGCTTCTCGCGCCGGCCGCTCAGCGAACGGTGCACGATGAAGCTCTTGTTCAGGCGCATCAGGTCGCTGACGAAGGATTTCTGCAGCAGGTTGTCGCCGATGGCGATGCGCGGGGTCGGCAGGCCGGCGTGGTACACGGCGTAGTTGACGAAGGCCGGGTCCATCACGATATCGCGGTGGTTGGCGATGAACAGGTAGGCGCAGCCTGGCTTGAGGCGATTGACCCCGGAGTAGGTGACGCCATCGGTGGCCTTCTCGATGGTGTGGTCGACGTAGGGCTCGAACTTGTCCTGCAGCGTGGCGACGCTGCGGATGCCGGTGACCTCGCGGGCCAGGCGATGGGCTATAAGAGGTTTGAGCAGCCAACCGAGGGGACCGGCCAGGCGCGGGAAGCGGTAGCGGACCAGGGCGCCGAGGAAGGCGTCGTCGCTCAGGAGGCGTTGCAATACCGCGGGGACTTCGGCGTCACTGTAGGGTCGGATGGCTTCGAACTCGCCCATCATGCTTTCTGGTTCCATATGGATGCTGCGAAGGCCGCCCAGGGGGTGGCCGAAAATTGAACCGCGCGATTATAAACGGAACTCATAGGGGGTGCAGCGATGCTCGAAAGCCAGGCCTATAGCTGCCCTTACTGCGGGGAACCGGCCGAGGCGCTGCTCGACCTGAGTGCCGGCGACCAGCAGTACTACGAGGACTGCCCGGTGTGCTGCCGGCCGATCCTGTTCGACCTGCGCACCGATGGGCAGGACTGGTCACTGAACGTCCGCCGGGAGGATGACTGATGCAGCGCGTATATGAGCCGGCCGACCTGCTGGAGGCCGAGATGCTGGTGGGAATGCTCGCCAGCGAAGGGATCGCCGCCCATGTCAGCGGCCGCCACCTGGTCGGCGCCATCGGCGAACTGCCGCCTGGCGGACTGCTGGCGTTGTTGGTGGCGGACGAGCAGACGGAGCGGGCGCGGGAACTGATCCTCGCCTACAACGCCGCCGCCCCGCTGGCCGAGGAGCCGCCGGAGCCCTGCGGCCCCGGCAGCCTGTTGTGTTGAGGCGGCCGCCACTCAGTCGGCCGCCAGTTCGAAGACCTGCCAGCGCACCGAGCTGACGCCCTTCTCCAGGCTGACCCGGCTGACCAGGCGTTCCAGCTGCGCCGGAGCCTCGGGAGTGCCGAGCAGTTCGGCGCGGACTTCCAGCTTGGCCGGGTTGTCCAGATCCTCGCTGTGCAGCGATTGCAGGCGCAGGTCGCTGCTGCCGAGGCTGTGCAGCATCAGGCTGCGAACCTGGATCTCGTCCTCGGCGCGGCAGACGATCTGCACTTCGTAGCGTTGCTCGGCCTCGCTGGCCGGCAACACGTCCTGGCGGTTCAGGCGTTGGGCGATGTCGCGCAGCAGGATGTTGGCGCAGAGCACCACCAGGCTGCCGAGCGTGGCCTCCAGCAGCAGGCCCATGCTGCACAGGACGCCGATGGCGGCGGTGCACCAGAGGGTGGCTGCGGTGTTCAGGCCGCGCACGTTGAGGCCGTCGCGCATGATCACGCCGCCGCCGAGGAAGCCGATCCCGGAGACCACATAGGCGGCGATCCGTGAAGCGTCGCCGGCCAGGCCGGGCACGCCCTGGGTCATCAGCACGAACAGGCAGGCGCCAGTGCTGACCAGCGCGTTGGTGCGCAGGCCGGTGAGGCGTTGGCGCAGTTGGCGTTCGGCGCCGATCAGGGCGCCCAGGACCAGCGCGACCGCGACGCGCAGGAGAAATACTTTCCAATCCATGTTTCACCTCGTTGCCGGCCGACGGCCGGAGCTGGCGCGGGCCGTCGGTCCGCGCGGATAAAGGAAGATGGATTGCGCAGGACCGCGGCTTCCCGCTGCGCGGATGGCGCGAGGGAAGGGACACGAAGGGAAAATGGGGATGCGTCATCCCGGACGGGATGCGGATCGCCACTGTCCGCCATGTTCGGCGAGGCAGTGGCAGAGGGTTCTGCTGGACTAGCTCGCCGGATGGACCTGTCGCAATCGACTAGGGCTGTTGTCCAATGCAGGACTCCTGTGTGGGTTACAGAATGCGGGCGGCACCATAAGCCTGGAGGATAGGCGCGTCAAGTTAAGATTGGGTTTCATTCAGCTTGCGTTCGGCAAGGCCAGTGTGGCGCTTCGGGTTACACTGTGCGGCTTTCCCTCACCAGGCAGTGCCAAGCATGAGTGGTCGTTACGCCCTGTTCCGCTGGAATCCGTCGCTGGCGGCCCTGCCGGGCTTTCCGGCGGATTGGCGGGCGCACTGGAACATTTCTCCGGCGAACCAGGTGCTGATGGTTCGCGAGGACGCCGGTGCGCGCCGCGCCGACCTGGCGCGCTGGGGGTTGACCCCGGCCTGGCTCACCGACCTGTCGCGTACGCCCAGCCACGCGCGGGCGGAAACCCTCGCCGAGCAACCGATGTTCCGCGAGGCGTTCCAGCAGCGCCGCTGCCTGCTGCCGGCCAACGGCTTCTATGAATGGCGCGGGGTGCGCAAGCGTCCGTACTGGGTTTCCACCGGCGAGCGCCTGTTGTTCTTCGCCGGCATCTGGGAGGCCTATCCGGTGCAGGGACAGACCTGGCTCAGCGTGGCCCAGGTATCCCAGGCGGCCGCCGAGTTCCGCCGGCCGCTGCTGCTTGACGAGGCCGAGCAGGATGCCTGGCTGGCTCCGGACACGCCGCTGCCGGCGCTGATCAGCCTGCTCGCCAAGCCCCAGCCGAACCTGCGCAGCGTGGCCCTGGCCGGCTTCGTCAACAAGCCTGAAACCGACGGGCCGGAGTGCCTGACCCCGGCCTGACGCTAGACCCTGAACTGATTCACCAGGCGCCGCTGCTGCTCGGCCAGGCGGGTCAGCTCGGCGCTGGCCTGCGAGGCCTCGTCGGCGCCGCCGGCCACCTGGTTGGCGACCTGGCCGATGTTGGCGACGTTGCGGTTGATGTCCTCGGCCACCGCGCTCTGCTCCTCGGCGGCGCTGGCGATCTGGGTGTTCATGTCGTTGATCACCGATACCGCCTGGGTGATCGACTCCAGCGCTTCGGCCGCCTGGCGCGCATGGCGCACGCTGTCGTCGGTGCGGTCCTGGCTGTCCTGCATGACCTTCACCACGTCGCGGGTGCCCTGCTGCAACTGCTGGATCATGCTCTGGATTTCTTCGGTGGCCTGCTGGGTCTTCTGCGCCAGGTTGCGTACCTCGTCGGCCACCACCGCGAAACCGCGACCCTGCTCGCCGGCGCGGGCGGCCTCGATGGCGGCGTTGAGGGCGAGCAGGTTGGTCTGCTCGGCGATACCGCGGATCGCCACCAGGATCGCGTTGATGTTTTCGCTGTCCTTGGCCAGGTTCTGCACCACGCCGACCGCGCGGCCGATCTCGCTGGCCAGGGCCTGGATCGCCGCCGAGCTGCTTTCGACGATCTGCTTGCCCTGGTGCGCGGCCTGGTCCGCGTGGTTGGCTGCCTCGGCGGCGTGGGTGGCGTTGCGCGCCACGTCCTGGGCGGTGGCGGTCATCTCGTGGACCGCGGTGGCCACCAGTTCGATCTCCGCCAGTTGCTGCTGCACGCCCTGGTTGGTGCGGATGGCGATGTCGGCGGTGTGCTCCGAGGAGTCGCTGACCTTCTGCACCGATTGCACCACCTGGCCGATCATGTTCTGCAGCTTGCCGAGGAAGGTGTTGAAGCCCTTGGCGATGGAGCCCAGCTCGTCGGCGCGCTCGCTGCTCAGGCGGCGGGTAAGGTCGCCTTCGCCCTGGGCGATGTCGTCGAGCATGCCGACCAGTTGGCGCAGCGGCCGGGCGATGCCGTAGCCGACCAGCCAGACCACCAGCAGGCCGAGGGCCGCTACCACCAGGCCGGCCAGGCTCATGCCGAGGATATCCTGCTGGCGCTGGTCGCTCAGCTCGCCCTGGAGTTGCTGCAGTTCGCCGAATACCGCCGCCTGGGGAATCTGCAGCATGAGGGTCCAGCGCACGCCGCTGTCGGCGATGGTGAAAGGCAGGAACAGCTCGATGTGGCCGTGCTCGGCGTCGATGTCGTAGAGCGGCTGGTCGATCGTGAGGTTCTTCAGGTTGTCCACTTCGTTGCTGTCGAGGACGCTGCCGGCGGGCTCGCCGAGCTTGCTGTCGTCGCGGGTGTAGGCCACCAGGCGGCCGTTGCTGGCGATCAGCGCCATTTCCCCGGCGCCATCGTAGAGCTGCTGGTCGGCGCGCTTGAGCAGGTCCTGGATGAAGGCCAGCGAGAGGTCGGCGCCGACTGCGCCGCGGAACTGGTCGCCGACCATGATCGGCACGTTGAAGGACGACATCATCACGGTCTTGCCGCCCATTTCGTAGGGGGCCGGGTCGATGATGCAGGGACGCTTGTTCTCTTTCGGACAGGCGTAGAACTCGTTCTCGCGCACCCCGGTGGGCAGCAGCTTTTCGCTATCGATGCTGTCGGCCATGGCCTCCACGATCGGCTTGCCGTCGGCGCCGCGATACCACCAGGGCAGGTAGCGGCCGTCCGGGCCGTAGCCCTTGCCGGGTTGCCCGGCGAAGGCGGCATCGGTATCGAAGGCATTGGCTTCCCAGGCCATGAAGGTGTCGAGCAGCTTGGGGTTGTTCTGTACGGTGCTGCGCAGCAGCGCGGAGATTTCGTCGCGGCTGGCGTTCAGCTGCGGCATGCCGTCGGCGCCCGGCTCGCCGAGCAGGCGGGTGCTGTTGGCCAGGCCGTGGACCACCGTCAGCGGATACTCCAGCTCGCGCTGGATCTGGCTGACCTGGGCGCGGGCCAGGGCCACCAGGCGCTCGTTGATGACCTTCTCCAACAGGCCCTGGGTGCGTTGCTGCACCAGCTCCTGCGTTCGCGCGCCGGCGAACAGGGCGTACAGCACCAGCACCACGACGACGCTTAGAACGCTGGCGCCGGCGAGGGCGGCGACAGAAAACTGGATCGACTTGAGCTTCATGATGGGACTTCTGACCCTTGTTGGAATTGTCTCTGAGGAGCTTATCGGCAAGAGGACGGCAAATCCTTAATCGGCCGTCGGAGATTTCCTCGCCAACGGCTGTTGCCGGCGCTCGAGGCGCGGCCTACCATGCGCTCGGCCTTCAGAGGAGAACAAAGGACCATGGCTCATCCCTTCCGATTCGCCACCCTCGCCGGCGCGCTGCTGCTCGCCGGTTGCCAGGCAGTGAACACCACCAGCGGCGGCGCCGTCGGCGTCGACCGCAAGCAATACATGTTCAGCATGTTGTCCAGCCAGGAAGTCGACCAGATGTACGCCCAGTCGTACCAGAAGACTCTCGGCGAGGCGAAAAGCGCCGGCGTGCTCGATACCAGCAGTGCCGACGCGCGGCGAGTCAAGGCGATCGCCCAGCGGCTGATCCCGCAGACCGCCGCCTTCCGCCCGGACGCCACCAGCTGGAACTGGGAAGTCAACGTGGTGAAGAGCGACGAACTCAACGCCAACTGCGGTCCCGGCGGCAAGATCATTTTCTACACCGGGCTGATCGACAAGCTGAAGCTCACCGACGACGAGATCGCCGCGGTGATGGGCCACGAGATCGCTCACGCCCTGCGCGAGCATGGGCGCGAGGCCATGTCCAAGGCCTACGGCGTGCAGGTGGCCAGCCAGATCGGCGCCCTGGCCGGCCTCGGCCAGGAAAGCCTGCAACTGGCCAATACCGGCGTCGACTACCTGATGACCCTGCCCAACAGTCGTGCCAACGAGAACGAAGCCGACCTGATCGGTCTCGAGCTGGCCGCCCGCGCCGGCTACAACCCGGAAGCGGCGATCACCCTCTGGCAGAAGATGGGCAAGGCCAGCGGCGGTGCCAGCCAGCCCGAGTTCACCAGCACCCACCCCTCCGACAGTTCGCGGATGGCCAATCTCCAGGCCGCGATTCCCAAGGTGATGCCGCTGTACCAGCAGGCCAGGCGCGGCAAGTGAGGCCAGGGCGCGCGGTCGCGGGGGGCGGCCGGCGCGCCGACAGGCTTACCATCGGAAACGCCTGTTGTGTATTTCCGTAACCTGCTGTTTGGTATCTCGCCGGCGTTCGGCCTAGACTGCTGGCCGACCCGCTTGCGGGACCCGTGGACGAACAGCCACTCTCACGCCCTGGAGCTCATGTGAAATACGCCGTACTCGGAGCCACCGGCCTGCTGGGACATCACGCCGCGCGCGCCATCAGGGCCGCCGGTCACGATCTGGTGCTGATCCACCGTCCTTCTTCGCAGATCCAGCGTCTCGCCTATCTGGAGCCCGAGTGCCGGGTCGCCGAGATGCTCGACCACGCCGGCCTGGAACGCGCCCTGCGCGGCCTCGACGGGGTGATCTTCAGCGCCGGCTACTATCCTTCGCGGCCGCGCCGCTGGCAGGAGGAAGTGGCCAGCGCGCTGGGCCAGACCAACCCGTTCTATGCCGCCTGCCTGCAGGCCAGGGTGCCGCGCATCCTCTACGTCGGTTCGGCATATGCCATGCCCCGGCATCCCCAGGGACTACCGGGGCACGAGGGGTTGTTCTACGACAGCCTGCCGAGCGGCAAGAGTTCCTACGTGCTGTGCAAATGGGCGCTCGACGAGCAGGCCCGGGAGCAGGCGCGCAACGGCCTGCCGGTGGTGATCGGGATCCCCGGCATGGTACTCGGCGAACTGGACATCGGCCCGACCACCGGACGCGTGATCACCGCCATCGGCAATGGCGAGATGACCCACTACGTCGCCGGCCAGCGTAACGTCATCGATGCCGCCGAAGCCGGGCGCGGCCTGCTGATGGCCCTTGAGCGCGGGCGTATCGGCGAGCGCTACCTGCTGACCGGGCACAACCTGGAAATGGCCGACCTGACCCGGCGCATCGCCGAGCTGCTCGGCCAGCCTGCGCCGCAGCCGATGTCGATGGCCATGGCTCGCGCGCTGGCCACCCTGGGCCGCTTGCGCTACCGGGTCAGCGGCCAGTTGCCGCTGCTCGACGAAACCGCCATCGAGGTGATGGCTGGCGGGCAGTTCCTCGATGGACGCAAGGCCCGCGAGGAACTCGGCTTCTTCTCCACCACCGCCCTCGACGACACCCTGCTGCGCGCCATCGACTGGTTCCGCGACAACGGCTATTTCAATGCCTAGGACGGTTGGCTAGGGCAGCGCTTTTTCCGCGAAGGGTCGGGTCTGCAGTCCCAGCTGGGCGCGAAAGCTCTCCATGTCGAACATGGTGCACAGCTCCTGCAACTGGCCCTGCGGGTTGAACACCCAGAAGCCCATCGCGGAAATGCTCAGCACCTTGTCGCTGGCCGGATAGCCCAGGGTCGGCCGGACGATGGTGCCGATCAGCGTGCTCCAGGTGAACACCTTGCGTTCCTCGCCGATGCAGTCTTCGACCACGACCTCCAGGTCCGGCATCGCCGTGCGGATGTCCTGCAGCAGGCGGATATAGCCGGCGGTATCCAGGGGATGGCCGATGAACGAGCTTTTGTAGAGGAAATCCTTGCTGTGCAACTGCTCCACCAACGCCATGCGGCCCTTGTTCCAGGACAGCTCGATGTGATGGCGGGCGAGTCGTTTCAGGTCGTGTGAGGGCATCTCCGGCTCTCGTGGGCGAGTGGTGGGGCAGGCATCCGGTGCCTGCCTGAACTGTAGCCGTTCCTATGCATTTTGCATTGGCCGCCCAGCCATCCCGGGCCCGGCGGCGCAGTCCTTCAGAGCCAGCCGGTCAATTGCGCGGCGTGCCAGGCGGCGTACAGGCCAAGTGCGGCGAAGGCGGCCGCGGCCAGGCGGCGGATCAGGGTCAGCGGCAGCTTATCGGCGGCCAGGTTGCCGATCAGTACCACCGGTACGTTGGCGATCAGCATGCCCAGGGTGGTGCCGATCACCACCAGCCAGAAATGCGGATACTGGGCGGCCAGCATGACCGTGGCGACCTGGGTCTTGTCGCCCATCTCGGCGAGGAAGAACGCGATCAGGGTGGTGAGGAAGGGGCCGTATTTCTTCAGTCCGGACTCTTCGTCGTCGAGCTTGTCCGGTACCAGCGTCCACAGGGCGACGGCGATGAAGGAGGCGGCGAGGATCCAGCTGAGGGTGGCTTCCGAGAAGAAGCTGGCGACCCAGGCGCCCACCGCGCCGGCAGCGAAATGGTTGGCCAGGGTGGCGGCGACGATGCCGGCGATGATCGGCCACGGCTTGCGGAAACGCGCCGCGAGCAGGAGTGCCAGCAACTGGGTCTTGTCGCCGATTTCCGCGAGGGCAACGATCAGGGTGGGGACGAACAGCGATTCCATCAGGCTTCCTAAGGGGCGGGTCGACCAATCACCATGACACGCGCCATCTGCCCGCCCCGGGTCAGATCGTGCGTGTCATAGGTCTTGTCAAACCCTTGGCCTGTCTGGGCAGGCTTGGGTCGCGCGCGCCATGGTCTGCGGACCAAGTGTGTTGACGCGTGCCGGGCGAGGCCGGTGCGGCGCTCGCGGGAGACTACTCCCCTAGGACGGGGCGCATTCTGCCCAAGCCGGGCGGCTTGGGCAAGCCCAGGACGGAAACTTTCGTCCGGGAGGGCGGCGAGGGAGCCTGATCGCAAGGAAACGTGCCGGCATCCGCAGCGATCCGCGAGGAATCGCTGGGCGGCAGGGTGAATCAGGTATTGGTCGGGCTGACGTCCATTTCGTGGTAGCGAACGAAGCGCGCGCGCTTCTTCCAGCGGTATCCCAGCCAGATCGCCAGGAACAGCGGCAGGCTGATGTAGGTGGCGAGGAGGCCGATCCAGTCGATGCGTTCGCCCACCAGCGCCTGGTAGTTCTGCCCGAGGGTGATGACCATGCACAGGGCGAAGGCGAACAGCGGGCCGAAGGGGAACAGCTTGGCCCGGTAGGGCAGGTCTTCCAGGCGGCCGCCCTGGGCC
Organism: Pseudomonas sp. HMSC057H01; assembly: GCF_001836405.1. Taxonomy (NCBI): domain Bacteria; kingdom Pseudomonadati; phylum Pseudomonadota; class Gammaproteobacteria; order Pseudomonadales; family Pseudomonadaceae; genus Pseudomonas; species Pseudomonas sp. HMSC057H01. Next base: position 63,810 of record NZ_KV828420.1, read on the forward strand.
AGGTAGCCCTTGCGGAAGCGATAGTGGGAGATGGCGATGCCCAGCCAGGCGATGAAGCCGCACATGCCCGAGGTGTTCAGCAGCCATGTGTAGACGGTGCTGTCGCCGAAGGCCGAAGTGAGGAAGCACAGGGCGCCGACCAGGGTAGTGGCGTACAGCGCATTGCGTGGCACGCCGCTGCGCGAGACACGGGAGAACAGGCGCGGTGCCTTGCCCTCGAGGGCGAGGTTGTAGAGCATCCGGGTCGAGGCGTACATGCCGGAGTTGCCGGCGGAGAGGATCGCCGAGAGGATCACCGCGTTCATCACTCCGGCCGCCGCGGCGAAGCCGGCGCGCTCGAAGAGCAGGGTGAAGGGCGACACGCTGATGTCGCTGGCATCGTTCTTCAGCAGGTTCGGGTCGGTGTAGGGAATCAGCATGCCGATCACGAAGATCGCCAGGATGTAGAACATCAGGATGCGCCAGAACACCTGGCGAATGGCGATCGGGATGTTCTTCCGCGGATTTTCCGATTCACCGGCGGCGATGCCGATCAACTCGGTGCCCTGGAACGAGAAGCCGGCGATCATCGCCACCCCGACCATTGCCTGGAAGCCGCCGACGAAGGGCGCGTCGCCCATGGTGAAGTTGCTGAAGCCGGGCGACTCCACGCCATGCATGATGCCGAAGATGGTCGCCAGGCCGACGCCGATGAAGATCACCACCGTGACTACCTTGATCAGGGCGAACCAGAATTCGCTCTCGCCGAAGCCACGCGCGGAAATCACGTTGAGGCCGAACATGATGCCCAGGAAGATCGCGCTCCAGTAGATGCCCGGCACCTCGGGGAACCAGAAACTCATCACCAGTTGCGCCGCCACCAGTTCCGCGGCAATGGTCACCGCCCAGTTGTACCAGTAGTTCCAGCCGAGGGCGAAACCGAAGCCATCTTCGACGAACCGGCTGCCATAGGTGCAGAACGAGCCGGAAACGGGCATGTAGGCGGCCATCTCGCCGAGACTGGTCATGAGGAAGTACACCATCAGCCCGATCAGGGCGTAGGAAAGCAGCGCACCGCCGGGCCCGGCGGTGGCCACGGTGGCCCCGGAGGCGACGAACAGCCCGGTGCCGATGGAGCCGCCGATGGCGATCATGTTCAGGTGGCGCGGCTTGAGCACCCGCCGCAGTTGCTGGCCCTGGCTGGTGTTCAGGTCAGTCATCGGCGGCCTCCCGGCGGATGGTCACGGAAGGGGCTGGCTGCGGGCGTGCGGGCAGGGAGAGGAAAAGCTTCATTCACAGGGTTCCAGGCAGAAATCAGGAGCGACGGGCGGAGTAGATGCGGAAACCGTCGCCTTCGGCGAGTGTCCGGCAGGGGCCGAGGTGGCGTTCGATCAACGGCGGGTACTTCAGGAAGCTGTTGGCGACCAGGCGCAGTTCGCCGCCCGGCGCCAGGTGCTCGGCGGCGCGTTGCAGCAGGCGCTCGGAGGCCTGGTAGTCGGTGTGCACGCCCTGGTGGAAGGGCGGGTTGCTGACGATCGCGGCGAGTTCGCGCGGCGCGCCGTCGATGCCGTCGGCGGCGATCACTTCGCCGTCCAGGCCGTTGGCGGCGAGGGTCAGTCGGCTGCTCTCGACAGCGAAGGCGTCGACGTCGAGCAGAGTCAGGCGACTGGCGGGGTAGCGACGCTTGAGGACCGCCCCGAGTACGCCGGCACCGCAGCCGAAGTCCAGCAGATGGCCGCCGGGCAGGGCTTGCAGTTGCCCCAGCAGCAGCGCGCTGCCGCGATCCAGGCGGCCATGGCTGAACACCCCCGGCAGGCTCACCACCTGCAGCTCGCCATCGGCCAGCGGCAGGCTGTAGCGCTGGGCCAGGGCGTGCAGGTCGGGCTCGGCCGGCGCCTGTTCGATACGCACCTGCCAGAGCTGGCAATGCCGCGCGCTATCCAGTTTGCGGGGCTTGCCGTAGGCGGCCAACTGCTTGCTCGCGCGCTCGATCCCGCCGCGCTTTTCGCCGACCAGGAAGAGTTCGCCGCCGGGCAGGCGGGCGGCCAGGCTGGCCAGCAGGTAGTCGGTCAGTTCGCGGGACTTGGGCAGGAACAGAACGGCCGAAGTCCAGGCGCCGGTCGGCGCGCGCGTGTCGAAACGGCTACGGTCGGGGAAGCGGGCGTCCAGCTGCGCCTGCTCGCCGGCGTGCCAGCTCCAGCCCTGGGCCTGCGGTAGCTCGGCGAGCAGGTCGTCGGCGGGCAGGCCGGCCAGCAGCAGCGGGGTCGCGAAGAGGTGGCGCTGGCGCAGCAGCACTTCACTGCGAGGGTCCATGCGGGCTCCGGAAAAAATGGGAAATCTTAACAGGCTTGGGCCTGGCATACCCGCATGGATTGTCGGCGAGGATCGCCGTTCATCCGTGCGCGGTGCCCGCAGCGACGTATCAGCCGGCGTTGACTACCCGCAGGGCGCGCCCGGCCTTCCATGCCTCTGCGTTTTCCGCCAGTTGGCCGACGATGCGCTGCCGCGCCTCGCGACTGCCCCAGGCGTTATGGGGGGTGACGATCAGGCGCGGGATGTCGGGGGCCAGCAGCGGATTGCCGTTTCTCGGCGGCTCGACGCTGAGCACGTCGGTGGCGGCGCCGCCCAGGTGGCCGCCGCGCAGGGCGTCGGCCAGCGCCTGTTCGTCGACCAGGCCGCCACGGGCGGTATTGACCAGGAAGGCGCCAGGCTTCATCAGCGCCAGTTCGGCGGCGCCGAGCATCCCGCGGGTGTCCTCGGTCAGCGGGCAGTGCAGGGTCAGGGCGTCGACCCGTGGCAGGAGTTCGCCAAGCGGCAGGCGGTCCGCCCGGGCGGGCCGTCCTGGCAACTGACCGAGCAGCACGCGCATGCCGAACGCCTCCGCCAGCCGCGCCACCGCCCCGCCCAGTTCGCCATGGCCGAGCAGGCCGAGGGTCTTGCCTTCCAGTTCGACGATGGGGAAGTCCAGCAGGCAGAACTGGCTGGATTGCTGCCAGCGGCCGCTGCGTACCGCCTGCTGGTAGTCCGGCAGGCGCGTAGCCAGGGCCAGTAGCAACGCGAGGGTGTGCTGGGCTACCGAGGGCGTGCCGTAGCCATGGCAGTTGGCGACGACGATACCGCGCTCGCGAGCGGCAGCGAGATCGATGTTGTTGGTGCCGGTAGCGCTGACCAGGATCAGTTCCAGCTCTGGGCAGGCGGCGATGCATTGCGCGTCGATCGGCGCCTTGTTGCTGATCGCGACCCGCGCACCGTGCAGCCGCGCGGCGACTTCCTGCGGTTGGCTGGCGGCATGCAGTTGCAGCTCGTCGAAGGCGGCGCGCAGGGGGCGCATGTCCAGGTCGCCGAGGTCGAGGGAGGCATGGTCGAGGAAAACGGCGCGCAGGGCATGGCTCATGGAAGGTTCCTTGGCGGCAGCGGACGGGGGCTGCCTAGCCTAGCAAACCCGCGTGCCAGGGAGGTCTTCCGGTTTTCTTGACAGTGATTATCCCGAAAGTATTGTCGGTTTTTTGACGGTATTACATATTTAACCTCCGTAGTGTCATTTTTGAGTCACTCCGACGAACGGTCGCCCTTTCAAGTGGACAATTTTTGATCTGAAAGGCATTTTTTTGGCACACAAGGCGCAATGTGAATTGCTTCTCAGATTTTCGTCATTTAACTGACGAAATGCAGTGCTGGAAAACTGACGTGCGCCACGCAGATAGGGAGATTTTCATGGTCCGTCCGGATAGCCAGCGCGGCAAGCGCACCTCTTCGAAAGCTGGTAGGGAAGGGCGTTTCGTCCTTGCCGCCAGCAGCACCCTCATGTTCGCCATCGCCAGCATCAACGCGGCCATGGCGGCACCTACCGGTGCCCAGTTCAACCCCAACGAGATCAAGATCAGCCAGCAGGGCAAGACCACGCTGATCGACCAGAGCACCCAGCGCGCGATCATCAACTGGAAGGGCTTCGACGTCTCCGCCGACGAGGCGGTGCGCTTCAACCAGCCCGGTGTGACCTCGTCGACCCTGAACCGGGTCACCGCAGGCCAGGAAAGCGTGATCGCCGGGCGCATCTCCGCGCCCGGCCAGGTGATCATCTACAACTCCAACGGCGTGGTCTTCAGCGGCTCGGCCAAGGTAGACGTGGGCTCCCTGATCACCACCACGGCGAACATCAGCGACGAACACTTCCGCCAGGGCAAGCTGATCTTCGACCAGCCCGGAAACCCCGACGCGCGGATCGTCAACGACGGCAGCATCAGCGTCGCGGAGAAAGGCCTGGCGGCCTTCGTCGCGCCGTCCGTGGCCAACAACGGCGTGATCAACGCCCGCCTCGGCACCGTGGCGATGGCCGCCGGCAATGCCGCGACCATCGACCTCTACGGCGATGGCCTGGTGTCGATCGCCGTGACCGACCCGGTTACCCGCAAGCCGCAGGATGCCCAGGCGCTGGTCAGCAACGGCGGCGCGATCCAGGCCGACGGCGGTAGCGTGCTGATCACCGCCGAGCAGGCTTCCCGGGTGGTCGACAACGCGGTCAACCTGTCCGGCGTGATCCTTGCCCGCGGCACCGAGGTGCGCGAGGGCAGCGTGGCGCTGGTAAGCAAGTCCGGGGACATCCAGATCGCCGGCAAGATCGACGTCAGCGGTCCGAAGAACGGTGGCGACGTGCTGGTCAGCGGGCAGCAGGTGGCCCTGGCGAGCACCGCCAGCATCGACGCCCGCGGCGCCGCGCAGGGCGGCAGCGTGCGCATCGGCGGCGACTTCCAGGGCCGCGGCGAGCTGCCACGAGCGAAGAACGCTACGCTGGCCAAGGGCGCCAGCATCGACGTCTCGGCTACCGGCAAGGGCAATGGCGGCCTGGCGGTGGTCTGGTCCGACGGCAATACCCGCATGGACGGGCGGATCCTCGCGCGCGGCGGCGCCCAGGGCGGCAACGGCGGCCTGGTGGAGACCTCCGGCAAGGTCAACCTGAGCATCGCCGACAGCGCCTACGTCAGCGTCGCCGCACCCTACGGCAACGGTGGCACCTGGCTGCTCGACCCTACCACCCTGCGCATCGTCGCCTCCGGCGGCACCTCAGGTTCGGTGGGGGGCGCCAACGGCGCCAGCGGCGATGCGACGGTGAATGCCTCGGTGGTCACCGGGGCGCTGGCAGGCGGCAAGGTGACCCTCAGCGCCAGCGACCGGCTGTCGGTGGAAGCGCCGCTGATCACCAGCAACCTGGGCGGCGCCAGTCGCGGCCTGGAACTGATCGCCACCGGACCTGCCGGTGCGGTGGATATCTCTGCGCCGATCCTGTTCCGCAACGGCAGCCTGGCAATCCGCGCCGGCGGCAACATCAACTTCCTCAGCGGCGGCACGCCGCAGACCAGCGGCATCGTCGACCTGGGTAGCGGCACCCTGTGGATGCAGACCAGCACCGCCGGCAAGATCAGCCAGCAGGCCGGTACCGCGCTGATCGCCGCCAACCTCGCCGGCCGCGCCGGTAGCATCGACCTGGCTTCCTGGGACAACTACGCCGGCAACCTGGCGCTGCAGACCTTCAACGGTACGCTCAAGTACCGGCAGAGCAACGCCACCGGCGTGACCACGAGCGGCACGGTGTTCGATCCGTTCATCAACCAGAGCATGACCGGCACGGCGCAGAACATCGTCTCCAGCGTCGGCACGCGGATTCTCGAGGCCAACAGCGTCGGCACCACCGGCAACTACACGCTGACCGCCGACGGCAACAGCGAGTTCGACCGCCTGGTGTTCACCGCGCTGCCCTATCGGCGGGTCAGCGGTTCCGCCAGTTTCCCGACCAACGACTCGTCGGACTACCTGGTGACCAACCTGCGCTACCAGGTCAACGGCAGCAACGTCACCGCCACCCCGAACGGCGGTGCGCCCAGCGGGTTCACCGTCGCCGCCGGCAACGGCAGCGTCACCACCTGGACCGGAAACTGGGGCACCAGTTGGGGCGTCAAGGGCTTCGGCGGCGTGATCGGCGTGACCGACGAACTGCAGTACGACGTCGGCACCGGCCTGACCGAGGAACTGATCTTCGGCCTCGGCGGCAAGACCAGCCGCGTCGATACTCGCCTGGACCTGTTCATGCGCGAGGGAGCGTTCAACAGCTTCGCCGAGCGCGCCCAGGTGGAGATGTTCAAGACCACCACCACTGCCGGCGACATCCTTTCCCGCCAGCAGACCGCCACCCTGACCGCCAATGACGCTACCCGCGTCTACGGTGATGTGAATCCGACTCTGACGGCCACGATGTCCGGCATCAACGCCATCGACGCCTACGTCAACAGCCAGTTCAACGACCTCTACCAGGCGACCGCCAGCACCACGGCGACCCAGGCGTCGAACGTCGGGCAGTACGCGATCACCGGTAACGCCAATGGCAGCGAGTATTTCAGCCAGCGTTACCAACTGGTGCGCCAGGACGGCAAGCTGACCGTCACGCCGGCGCAATTGATCGTCAGCGCCGACGCCAAGACCAAGGTCTATGGCGACGCCGATCCGACCCTCACCTACCAGGTCAGTGGCCTGAAGAACAGCGATACCGCCGCCGGCGTGCTGAGCGGCAACCTCGGCCGGGTGGCCGGGGAGAACGTCGGCAACTACGGGATACTTCAGGGCGGGCTGGGCCTCAACACGGCCAATTACACCCTCAGCTACGTCGGCAACGACCTGCGCATCACTCCGGCGCAACTGAACGTGATCGCCGATGCCAAGACCAAGGTCTATGGCGACCTCGATCCGGCGCTGACCTATCAGGTCTCCGGTCTCAAGCGCGGCGATACCGCCGGTGCCGTCCTCAACGGCGGCAGCCTGAGCCGCGTGGCTGGCG
>NZ_KV828421.1:0-1606 GCF_001836405.1 Pseudomonas sp. HMSC057H01
GCTTCGCATAATGCTCGGCCTTATGTTGAGCGCCGCCCGGACAATACGGCGGCTCCGGGCGGCGCGTAACATAGGGCCGATTATGCGCAAGCCTGACCCTCTCCCTGTACCGCAGCATCTGATCGATCAAGCGACGCTGTACGCGCCGTCTCGCGATCCTCTCGATGCCGTGTGTTATGTCCTGAATGACTATCCCAAGCTCGTTGCCGATATCCGCCATCTGCGTCGCCGCCTTGCTGATCTGGATCAGGAGGGCGCGGATATGGATGTTCGGATCGAGGCCTTGCAGTCAGCCTGCAGGGCGATCCTGGAGCTTTGATCGGCCCGGCTGTCACCAGAGTGACTTGTCGCTCTGGTGATGGCTGGGGGACAAGCGAAGCGCGTCAGCGTCGGCGCGCGCCGCCGGCCGGGAGCGGAAGGCATGAGCGATAGGCCGAAGGCGCGGCCGACGCCCCTGTAACACGTCAGATAAACCCCCCTCAAAAAGCTCATTATTGGGCGTTTGGTCTGGAGGCCGCGCGCCACTAGGCTTCCAGAAACGGCATTTTTGCCGATAATTCTGTATGTCGAATGCATGTAGTATGTGCCACATACATATGTTTACATGAGTGGAAGGCTCGAAAACCTCTTCCGAGCTTGGTGCGACGACTTGACACGACAGGCTCTTCTTTTATGTAGAACATATGTATGTCATATTGCTCTCGAAGCAACATACATAGGTTCACCATGAAGATTACCGCTGACCAAACCCGCGAGCTTCTCCAGCTTCTTGTTGAGGTAGATGGGCAATCAAAGGCTGCTGCTAAACAGGTCTTCAATGGAATCACTCCAGATGGTCGTTTAGCGCTGCTGCACGACTTACGTCGAAGGAAGTTGCTGGCGAAGCCTGCGCCGGCTCAGCAATTGGCAAAGGGCGAGGAGGAGGGTGAGAAAGTGCGCGCTGGCAAGGCCAAAAAGGTGCCTTACACGCTTCTGATGCCGCCAGATCAATTGGAAGCTCTACGAAATCTCGCGGAAAAGGACGACACGTCCGTTTCGCACCATATCCGGCAAGCGGTCAGGGCTTACCTGCGCACGCGGCTGGTGTAATCGCTGGCTAAGGGAGCGGCAACTCCCCAAGCCAGCTAACCAAAAATGATCGAAGGGAGATCATGAATGGCTACTGTAAATTCTACTGAAACCCCCGTTTTCTCTGGCTGGCATATGTTCGCGACAGGTGCCTGCCATGGGGCTGAACATGAAAAAATATCAAGTTCAGCCAGCGTTCTAAATGCGATTTCACTCATTGGGAAGACGGTTCTGGTCGAGCTGGTGTGGGAGGATGACTCGGAGACGCTATGGCGCTGTGTGCGAATTGCCGGGGTAGTTCTTGCTTTGGAGGGTGTCTATGAACATCCGCACTTCATGGTGTTTAGCCTGTTCGGAAGCGAGACTTATCCAAGTGAGATGTTCTGGTCGGACATTCGTACGTTGCGGGTGTTGAAGCATCGGGTGGACTAACCGATAAGGCTTCACTGGCTAGAAAGCAAGGAAACCCCGGTAGAGCGATCTCCGGGGTTTTTCGTGGATCCTGGCCGCCTGGAAATGCTTAAGGCTTCGCATAATG
>NZ_KV828422.1:0-306 GCF_001836405.1 Pseudomonas sp. HMSC057H01
CTGGAGGGAAACCTATGCAGCTCTGGAGCAGTTGGCCACTTCGCCAGAGTTCCGGCAGCAATTTGGCGATAGCTACCTGAAGGGGCTGGAGGAGCGCGCCGCATTCTTGACCCAGGCTTACGAGGATGCCGGCTGGCAAGGTTCGGTCACAGCTGGTGTCGAGGGCGGTAGGTTCGCTGCGGAACTTGTTGGCGTTCTGACGGCAGTAAAAGGTGGCGCGCAGATAACCGCCAAGCTGCCAACAGCAGCCAAGAACCTGGTCAACGCGATTGCGGAGTCACCTGTTTCCGGTAGTATGAGTTCGCA
>NZ_KV828423.1:0-49139 GCF_001836405.1 Pseudomonas sp. HMSC057H01
TGCGCACATCGCCGGAAAACCGCGGCGCGCCTGACCCTCGACAGTATGTAACAAAATATTTCAGAAAAATCCGACGAGCGAAGGACCGCCCCCGAACCGGGCCGGCCCATGCGCAATCAGCCTTGCAGACGCTGCGCCAAACGCTCCTGAAGTTGTGCGAGCACTTCCGGGTCGCCCTGCTTCGCCGCATGGATGCCGAGATTCTCGCCGCTGAAGCGCGGGATGACGTGGAAATGGATGTGGAAGACCGTCTGCCCGGCAGGGGCGCCGTTGAACTGGGCGACCTGCACGCCGTCCGGCTGCACCTCCTCGACCAGGGCGCGGGTCAGGCGCTGGACCACGGCCATGACCTTGGCCAGGTTCTGCGCATCGATCTCGAGCAGGTTGCGCGCCTCGGCGTGCTTGGGAATCACCAGGGTATGCCCGTAGGACTGCGGGAACAGATCGAGGAAAGCGAGCACGTCCTCGTCTTCGTAGACCTTGTAGCAGGGAGCTTCGCCGCGAATGATCTTGGCGAAGATGTTCTGGGAATCGTAAACGCCGTGCAAACTCATGGAGGCTTTCCTTGAACGAACCGGAATAGACCTGCGCACCATACCGGCTCGCTCCCCGCTCGTCACGACGTGATGCGTCGCGCGCTCCACACACTTCGAAAGAAATTGTCACAAGCCCGTCATCACCCTTCCCTACTTTCGTAGCACTCGCCGGATGGCCCTGCCGTCTCGCACAGCCACCTCCTCAACATAGGGAAATGCGTCATGACCCCAGGTTATCCCCTCGCCCTCTCTCTTGCCGTCTCCATGGCCGTGCTCGGCAGCGCCTTGCCGGCCCAGGCGCGCCAGGACGATCCGTCGCTGTTCAACCGCCAGGCCCGTGGCGAACTCAGCGAGTACGGCGGCGCACGGCGCGTCGAGCAGGACCTGACCCAGGCCCTGAAGCAGTCGCTGTCGAAGAAGAAGGCGAAGAACGTGATCCTGCTGATCGGCGACGGCATGGGCGACTCCGAGATCACCGTGGCGCGCAACTACGCGCGCGGCGCGGGCGGCTACTTCAAGGGTATCGATGCGCTGCCGCTGACCGGCCAGTACACCCACTACTCCCTGCACAAGGACAGCGGCCTGCCGGACTACGTGACCGATTCCGCCGCCTCCGCCACCGCCTGGACCACCGGGGTCAAGTCGTACAACGGCGCAATCGGCGTGGATATCCACGAACAGCCACACCGCAACCTGCTGGAGCTGGCCAAGCTCAACGGCAAGGCCACCGGCAACGTCTCCACCGCCGAGCTGCAGGACGCCACCCCGGCCGCCCTGCTCGCCCACGTCACCGCTCGCAAGTGCTACGGCCCCGAAGCCACCAGCAAGCAGTGCCCGAGCAATGCCCTGGAGAACGGCGGCGCCGGCTCGATCACCGAGCAATGGCTGAAGACCCGCCCTGACGTGGTCCTCGGCGGCGGCGCCGCGACCTTCGCGGAAACCGCCAAGGCTGGCCGCTATGCCGGCAAGACCCTCCGCGCCCAGGCCGAGGCCCGCGGCTACCGGATCGTCGAGAACCTCGACGAGCTGAAAGCCGTGCGCCGCGCCAACCAGAAGCAGCCGCTGATCGGCCTGTTCGCGCCGGGCAACATGCCGGTGCGCTGGCTCGGTCCGACCGCCACCTACCACGGCAACCTGAACCAGCCGGCGGTGAGCTGCGAGGCGAACCCGAAGCGCACCGCCGACATCCCGACCCTGGCGCAAATGACCAGCAAGGCCATCGAGCTGCTGAAGGACAATCCGAACGGCTTCTTCCTGCAGGTCGAGGGCGCGTCCATCGACAAACAGGACCACGCCGCGAATCCGTGCGGCCAGATCGGCGAGACCGTCGACCTCGACGAAGCCGTGCAGAAGGCCCTGGCCTTCGCCAAGGCCGATGGCGAGACCCTGGTGATCGTCACCGCCGACCACGCCCACTCCAGCCAGATCATCCCGCCGGAAACCGCCGCGCCGGGGCTGACCCAACTGCTCACGACCAAGGACGGCGCGCCGCTGGCGATCAGCTACGGCAACTCCGAGGAAGGCTCCCAGGAGCACACCGGCACCCAGTTGCGCATCGCCGCCTACGGCCCGCAGGCCGCCAATGTCACCGGCCTGACCGACCAGACCGACCTGTTCTTCACCATCCGTCGCGCACTGAACCTGCGCGACTGATCGGACCAGAACGAAAAAGGCGCGCCGGTTTCGACCGGCGCGCCTTTTTCATTTCGCGCGGCATCCCTGGAACTAGCCCTCGACCTGGCTCCACTGCTTGGCCAGGCGCTTGTCCGAGACCGGCAGCCGGGTCCCCAGTTGCTGGGCGAACAACGAGACCCGGTACTCCTCCAGCATCCAGCGATACACCTGCAACTCGGCGTCGCGCTTGCCTTCCTGGGCGTGCTTGGCGAGGCGCGCCTGGTATTGCGCCCAGAGTTCGCCCAGCTCGCCGCTCCACACCCGGTCGCGCTGGACCTGGCCGGCGACCTTGTCCAGGCGCTGCTCGATGGCCTTGAGGTAACGCGGATACTCCTTCAACCACTCCAGCGGGGTGGCGCGGACGAACCCCGGATACACCAGGTTGGCCAGTTGGCCCTTGACGTCGTTCAGCGGCACGGTCATGGCCAGCTCGACCTTGCCCTTGAAGCGCTTCTGCAGGCCGTGCCAGAGCTTGAGGATATCCAGCACCAGGCGTGCCAGGCGCTCGGCGTGCTCGTTCCAGGCAGCGCGCTTGCGCTCGGCCAGCGCGGCCAGGGCGGCGCCGTCGCGCGGCAGGCCTTCGCCCTGCAGCACGCAACTGTCGAGACTGGCCAGGAGGATGTCCTCGACCAGCGCCTCGACCCGTCCCAGCTCGCGGTACAGCAGACCCATCTCGGTCTGCCCCGGCAGCTTGGCGCGCAGGTACTTGGCCGGCTCGGCCAGTTGCTGCAACAGCAGTCGTTGCAGGGCGCGGCGGTGTTGGTAGTCGGCCTCGGCCTGGGTCGGGAAGCGCCCTTCCTTGACCTCGCCCTGCTCCTCCACCAGCGCCGGGTATACCGTCATCGACAATCCGGCGACCTTCTGCTGGGCTTTCTCGGCGACGCTGGCGAAGGCCTTGGCCTCCACCGGACGCTGCTGTTCCTTGTCGGCCTGGGGTATCGCCAGGGCCGCCTGGCTGGCTTCGGCGAAACGCGCGGTGAGTTCGGCCAGGTCGCGGCCCTCGCCGAGGAACTTGCCCTGGGCGTCGACCACCTCGATGTTCATCCGCAGGTGATCGTCCAACTGCGTCGCCGCCTCGGCCCAGGCCTCATCGGCTACCCGCACGCCGGTCATGCGCTGAAGCTCGCGGCCCAGCGCCTGCGGCAGCGAACCTTCGCCGAAGGTGATGCGCTCCAGGGCGGCGCGGACGAAGTCCGGTACCGGCACGAAGCTCTTGCGGATCGCCTTCGGCAGGTTGCGCACCAGCGCCACCGCCTTGTCGTAGAGCAGGCCGGGCACCAGCCAGTCGATGCGTTCGGCCGGCAATTGCGGCAGCAGCGGCGCCGGTACCCGCACGGTGACGCCGTCGCGCGCGGTGCCGGGCTCGAACTGGTAGCTCAGCGACAGGTGCAGATCGCCCAGGCGCAGGCGATCCGGGTACTGCGCCGCAGTGACTTCGCTGGCTTCGCGGGCCAGCACGTCTTCCTCGCGCATCAGCAGCAGGTCCGGCTGGTTCTGCCGCTCGCGGGCGTACCATTTCTCGAAACTGGCGGTCTGGTAGATGTCCGCCGGCAGGCGCGCGTCGTAATAGGCGAACAGGGTTTCCTCGTCGGCCAGGATGTCGCGCCGGCGTGCCTTGGCTTCCAGCTCGTCGAGCTTTTCCAGCAACTGCCGGTTGGCGCTCAGGCACCTGGCGCGGCTGTTGATCTCGCCGCGCACCAGGCCTTCGCGGATGAACAGCTCGCGCGCCACCGGCGGGTCGATCGGACCATAGTGCACCGGACGTCGACCGATGACGATGAGGCCGTAGAGGGTGACCTGCTCGAACGCCACCACCTGGCCGCGACGCTTCTCCCAGTGCGGCTCGAAGTGGTTGGTCTTGATCAGGTGCCCGGCCAGCGGCTCCAGCCAGTCCGGCTCGATCTTCGCGACCATTCGGGCGAACAGCTTGGTGGTCTCCACCAGTTCCGCGGCCATGATCCATTGCGGGCGCTTGCGAGCGATGCCGCTGGACGGATGGATCCAGAAACGTCGCTGGCGAGCGCCGAGGTAGTCGCCTTCCTCGGCCTTCTGCCCGATCTGGCTGAGCAGGCCGGACAGGATCGCTTTGTGGACCGCCGCGTAATCGATCCCCGGTACCTCGCGTTCGTTGTCGGCCGACGCGCCTTTCTTCGCCTCCGGCTTGCGCGCCTCGGCCTTGGCCGGACGCCCGAACGGCAGCTTCAGTTCGCGGCAGATCAGGGTCAGTTGGCGGTGGGCGTCGCGCCACTCACGCAGGCGCAGGTAGTTGAGGAAGTTCTTCCGGCACCAGCTGCGCAGGGCGTTGGAGCCCAGCGCCTGGCGCTGTTCCTCGAAGCCACGCCAGAGATTGATCAGCGCGGCGAAGTCGGAATCCGGATCCTTCCATTGCGCGTGCGCCTGGTCGGCGGCCTGCTGCCGCTCCACCGGACGCTCGCGCGGGTCCTGCACGGACAGCGCGCTGGCCACCGTCAACACTTCCTCGAGGCTACCCTGCTGGGCCGCCTCCAGCAGCATGCGGCCCAGCCTCGGGTCGATCGGCAGGCGCGCCAGTTGGCGCCCCAGCGGGGTCAGCTGGCCTTCGCGGTTGACCGCCGACAGTTCCTGCAGAAGGGTGAAGCCGTCCTTGATCGCCTTGCCGTCCGGCGGCTCGATGAAGGGGAACGCCTCGATGTCGCCGAGGCGCAGGTGCAGCATCTGCAGGATCACCGCGGCCAGGTTGGTGCGGAGGATTTCCGGGTCGGTGAAGGCCGGACGCGCGTTGAAGTCCTCCTCGCTGTAGAGGCGCACGCATATGCCCGGCTCGACCCGTCCGCAACGGCCCTTGCGCTGGTTGGCGCTGGCCTGCGACACCGCCTCGATGGGCAGCCGCTGGACCTTGGCGCGGTAGCTGTAGCGGCTGATCCGCGCGGTGCCGCTGTCGATCACGTAACGGATGCCCGGCACCGTCAGCGAGGTTTCCGCGACGTTGGTGGACAGCACGATCTTGCGTCCCGGGCGCGGCTGGAAGATCTTCTGCTGCTCGGCCGGGGTCAGTCGCGCGTACAGCGGCAGCACCTCGGTGTGGCGCAGGTTGGCCTTGCGCAGCATCTCCGCGGCGTCGCGGATCTCCCGCTCGCCGGGGAGGAACACCAGCACGTCGCCGGGCCGCTTGCCGACCTCGCGTTCGTGGGCGGCGATCTCGTCGAGGGCGGCGAGGATGCCCTGGTCCACCGACAGGTCGTCCTCGACCCGGTTGCCCTCCTCGTCGGTTTCCGCCGCCAGCGGCCGGTACCAGGTCTCCACCGGATAGGTGCGGCCGGAAACCTCGATCACCGGGGCGCCGTCGAAATGCCGGGAGAAACGCTCCAGGTCGATGGTCGCCGAGGTGATGATCAGCTTCAGGTCCGGACGCCGGTGCAACAGGGTCTTCAGGTAGCCGAGGAGGAAGTCGATGTTCAGGCTGCGCTCGTGGGCTTCGTCGACGATCAGCGTGTCGTAGCGCTCCAGGTAGCGGTCGTGCTGGGTCTCGGCCAGGAGGATGCCGTCGGTCATCAGCTTGACCAGGGTGCTGTCGTCGCTCTGGTCCTCGAAGCGCACCTGGTAGCCGACCAGCGCGCCCAGCGGCGTGCCGATCTCTTCCGCGACCCGCGTCGCCACGCTGCGCGCCGCCAGCCGACGCGGCTGGGTATGGCCGATCAGGCCGTGGATGCCGCGCCCCAGCTCCAGGCAGATCTTCGGCAACTGGGTGGTCTTGCCCGAGCCGGTCTCGCCGGCGATCACCACCACCTGGTGGGCGGCGATGGCGGCCTTGATCTCGTCGCGCTTGGCGGCGATCGGCAGGCTGTCGTCGTAGCGGATCGCCGGCACGCTGGCGCGCCGCGCCTCGACCTTGGCGCAGGAGGCCTGGAAGCGCTCGACCCACTGCGCCAGGCGCGCGTCGTCGGGCTGCTTGCGCAGTTCGTGGAGCTGCCGGCGCAAGCGGTGGCGGTCGCTGATCTGGGCCTGGTCGAGGCGCCGGACGAGTTGGTCGAGGGAAGGAGTCTGGTCGGTCATCTAGGCTTTTCGAATGCTGTGAGCGTGCCGCAGTCGCGGAGGACGGGAAGAAGCTCCGGCCACTGCCGAGGCGAAAAATATTCGGAATTGTCGCAGATTTGAGCGGAAGAGGACGAATCCCGGTTAACGCTCGCTGCCGCGATACGGCCGACGCTGCTGGTGGGCGATGGCCCTCTCAGCGCCCCAGTCGCTTGAGCACCTCGGCCAACGGCAGCGCATCGGCGGTGCCCGCCCGGCAGTCGGCGAGGCGATCCTCGGCCACTCGCAGCCATTGGCGCTCCACCTCGGGGCCGGCGCGATGCAGCAATGCCTGGATCAGTTCCAGACACCGGCTGATCGGCAGACGGCGTATTTCTTCGGCCAGGGCAGGATCGAGGCGGGCCATGGGGGTTTCCTCCGGCAGGTGATGCGCTGCAGGCACGTCCGCACAGGCCCGCTCACCCCGCAACCGACTGCCAGCAACGAAGAAGCCCCGCATTGGCGGGGCTTCTTCAGGCAACGGCGGACTTACTTCTGGCCCGCTTTCTTCAGCTCTTCGTCGCGCAGTTCGCGGCGCAGGATCTTGCCGACGTTGGTGGTCGGCAGGCTGTCACGGAACTCCACGGCCTTCGGCCGCTTGTAGCCGGTCAGGTTGTCATGCATGTGCTGCATGACCTGTTCCTTGGTCAGGGTCGCCCCCGGCTTGACCACCACGAAGACCTTGATCGACTCGCCGGACTTCTCGTCGGGGATGCCGATCGCGGCACACTGCAGGACGCCCGGCAGGGTCGCCAGCACGTCTTCCAGCTCGTTCGGGTAAACATTGAAGCCGGAGACCAGGATCATGTCCTTCTTCCGGTCGACGATGCGCATGTAGCCGTCTTCCTGGATGATCGCGATATCGCCGGTCTTCAGCCAACCATCGGCGTCGAGGATCTCGTCGGTGGCTTCCTGGCGCTGCCAGTAGCCCTTCATCACCTGCGGGCCTTTCACGCAGAGTTCGCCGCGCTCGCCCAGGGGCACTTCCTGGCCGTCGTCGCCGATCACCTTGCACAGGGTCGAGGGCACCGGAATACCGATGGTGCCGACCTGGATGTTCTGGAACGGGTTGACCGATACCACCGGCGCGGTCTCGGTCATGCCGTAGCCTTCGCAGATGGCGCAGCCGGTGACTTCCTTCCAGCGCTCCGCGGTGGCCAGCTGCAGTGCCATGCCGCCGGAGAGGGTCAGTTTCAGCGCGGAGAAGTCCAGCTTGCGGAAGGTCTCGTTGTTGCACAGGGCGACGAACAGGGTGTTCAGGCCGACGAAGCCGGTGAACTTCCACTGGCCGAGGTCCTTGAGCATCGACGGCAGGTCGCGCGGGTTGGTGATCAGGATGTTGTGGTTGCCGGTGAGCATCATCGCCATGCAATGGAAGGTGAAGGCATAGATGTGGTACAGCGGCAGCGGCGCGATGAGGATCTCGCAGCCCTCGTTGAGGTTGGCGCCCATCAGCGCCTTGCACTGCAACATGTTGGCCACCAGGTTGCGGTGGGTCAGCATGGCGCCCTTGGCGACCCCGGTGGTGCCGCCGGTGTATTGCAGCACGGCGACGTCGTCGGCCTGCGGCGCGGCTTCCTGGAACGACTTGCCGGCGCCCCTGGCCAGCGCGTCGGTCAGATTGGTGGCTTGCGGCAGGCTGTAGGCCGGCACCATCTTCTTGATGTGCTTGACCACGAAGTTGACGATGAAGCGCTTCAGCGGCGGCAGGATGTCGCCGACTTCGGTGACGATCACCTGCTTGACGCCGGTCTTCGGCAGTACGCCCTCGACCAGGTGGGCCATGTTGGCCAGGCAGACCACCGCCTTGGCGCCGGAGTCGTTGAACTGGTGTTCCAGTTCGCGCGCGGTGTACAGCGGGTTGGTGTTGACCACGATGAGGCCGGCGCGCATGGCGCCGAAGACCACGATCGGGTATTGCAGGACGTTGGGCAACTGGACGGCGATGCGGTCGCCGGGCTTGAGATCGGTGTGCTGCTGCAGGTAGGCGGCGAAGTCGCCGGACAGCTTGTACAGCTCGCCGTAGGTCAGGGTCTTGCCCAGGTTGGTGAACGCGGGCTTGGTGGCAAAACGTTGGCAGGACTCCTTCAGTACCGACAGGATGTTCGGGTACTGGTCGGGATTGATCTCGGCAGCAATACCCGCTGGGTACTTGTCCTTCCAGAAGTTTTCGATCATGGAAGCCCACTCCTAAGCAACAGCTAATCTTCACCGCTCATGGCGGCATCTTGTTGTGATCTGCTCGCTAACCCTGGACCCAGGGCTATTAGGCGCGCCGAGATTATCAGCTTTGCCAGAGGCAGACCAGCACCAAACATGACCTATTCGGTCAAAAAAATGACCGAGACATTAGTCTCGGTCACGGTCTTTCCTGTCCCCGGCAAATGCCCGTTTCAGAGCCTTGTAAGGCTATCAGGCGATTTCGCGCAGCTCACGACGGAGGATTTTACCCACAGGCGTCATCGGTAATGCATCCTTGAGCACAATCTGTCGCGGAATTTTGTATCCGGTGAGGTTTTCCTTGCAGTAGGCCTTGAGCTCCTCGACCGACAGGCTGGGGTCGCGGGCCACCACGAACAGCTTCACCGCCTCGCCGGACTTCTCGTCGGGAATGCCCACCGCCGCGCAACTGGCCACCTTCGGATGGGCCATCACCACGTCTTCGATCTCGTTGGGGTAGACATTGAAGCCAGAGACCAGGATCAGGTCCTTCTTGCGATCGACGATACGCACGAAGCCGTCCTCGTCGATCACCGCGATGTCGCCGGTCTTCAGCCAGCCTTCGGCATCGAGAATCTCCTCGGTGGCCTCGGGACGCTGCCAGTACCCCTTCATCACTTGCGGACCTTTCACACAGAGTTCGCCACGTTCGCCGACAGGCAGCTCGTTGCCCTGCTCGTCGATCACCTTGAGCGCCGTGCCCACGACCGGAATCCCCACCGTGCCCAGGCGCGCCTGCTCGCCGTAGGGGTTGGTGGTCACCACCGGCGAGCATTCGGTGAGGCCATAGCCTTCCACCACGGTGCAGCCGGTGACACCCTTCCAGCGCTCGGCGGTGGCGCTGACCAGTGCAGTGCCGCCGGAGTTGGTGAGCTTCAGGTTGGAGAAATCGACGTCCTTGAACCCGGGATGCTCCATCAGCGCGACGAACAGGGTGTTGAGGCCGAGCAGCGCGGAGAAACGCCACTTCTTCAGTTCCTTGACGAAACCGGGGATGTCGCGCGGGTTGGTGATCAGCACGTTATGGTTGCCGCTGACCATCATGCACATGCAGTTCGCGGTGAAGGCATAGATGTGGTAGAGCGGCAGCGGCGCGATCATCACCTCCTGCGCCTCCTTCATCAGCGGCAGGCCATCCTTGCCGAGCTGGGAAAGCTGGGCGTGGACCTGCAGCATGTTCGCCACCAGGTTGCCGTGGGTGAGCATCGCCCCCTTCGAGACCCCGGTGGTGCCGCCGGTGTACTGCAACACGGCGACATCCTCCAGGCCGACCCTGACCGGCTGCAGGGCATGGCCCTGGCCTTGCTTCAAGGCCTGCCTGAACGGCAGCGCCTGGGGCAAGCGATAATCGGGGACCATCTTCTTCACCGACTTCACCACGCTGTTCACCAGCCAACCCTTCAGCGCCGGCAACAGGTCGCCCATGCGCGCCTCGATCAGGTACTCGATCCGCGTATCCGGGAGCACTTCCTCGACCAGCTTGCCGAACACGTTCAGGTAGACCAGCGCACGCACGCCGGCGTCCTTGAACTGGTGGCGCATTTCGCGGGCGGTGTACAGCGGATTGGTGTTGACCACCACCAGCCCCGCGCGCAAGGCGCCGAACACCGCGATGGGATATTGCAGGACATTGGGCATCTGCACCGCGATGCGGTCGCCGGGCTGGAGATCGGTCTGTTTCTGCAGGTAGGCGGCGAAGGCGGCGGACAGACGATCGAGTTCGGCGTAGCTGAGCGTCACGCCGAGATTGCTGAAGGCCGGGCGGTCGGCGAATTTCTTGCAGGAGCGCTCGAAGACCTCGACCACGGAACGGTAGGCGGCGAAGTCGAGACTGTCGGGTACGCCGGCCGGGCGTTTGTCGTTCCAGAATTCAGGTTGCATTTATTCTTGTCCTCTTACCTGAGCGGGTCTGGCCCGCGTGTGCGGGGTATCGGGCAACTTAGCAGTTGCATCGGACAGCGCAAATACTCCTCCTGCCCTTATTGATAGTGTGAATCTCCAGCCTGTCGCTCTTCGCCGCCCGCCATTCCAGAGCGGCCCGTGCCCAAGGGTGGCGCTTTTCCGGGACGAAACCGCGCACGCTGCTAGAATGCGCCGGAACGCGTCCGCCCGGCACAAGGAACGAACATGCCCGCCGCTGCCTACTGGCTCCCCGCCAGCGACGAAACCCCGCTGTACACCCGCCACTGGCCGAGCGCAACGGCCGTCGGCGCGGTGATGCTGTCCCACGGCATGGCCGAGCACGCCGGTCGCTACGAGCGTCTCGCCGCCGCGCTGAACGCTGCCGGCTACCACTTCTATGCGATCGACCAGCGCGGCCACGGCCGGACCGCCGAAGCCGACGAGCTGGGCCACTTCGCCGACCAGGGCGGCTGGGGCAAGGTGGTCGGCGACCTGGCCAGCCTGAACCACCATATCCGCCAGCAGCACCCGGAACTGCCGATCTTCCTGCTGGGCCACAGCATGGGCAGCTACATCTCCATGGCCTACCTGCTGCACCACAGCTGCAGCCTGCAAGGGGCGATCCTTTCCGGCTCCAACTACCAGCCGCAAGCGCTCTACCGGGTCGCCCGCCTGATCGCCCGCTTCGAGCGCTGGCGCCAGGGGCCGCTGGGCAAGAGCGCGCTGATCGACTTCCTCTCGTTCGGCTCGTTCAACAAGGCGTTCAAGCCCAATCGCACGGCCTTCGACTGGCTCAGTCGCGATCCGCAGGAAGTCGACAGGTACGTGGCCGACCCGCTGTGCGGCTTCCGCTGCAGCAACCAGTTGTGGGTGGACCTGCTCGGCGGCCTGGCCGATATCACCCCGCCCACCCACCTGCGGCAGATCGATGCCGGCCTGCCGCTGCTGGTCATCGGCGGCGAACGCGACCCGGTCAGCCAGGGCAGGCGCCTGGGCGACCTGGCCGACGCCCTGCGCGGCGCCGGGCTGCGCCAGGTGACCCTGAAGACCTATCCCGAGGCCCGTCACGAGCTGTTCAACGAGAGCAACCGCGACGCGGTCACCCAAGACCTGATCGACTGGCTGGAACAGGCCCTGCGCCACCGCCGGGATCATTCGACAAAGGAGAGAACATGAGCCAGGTCCAGAACATTCCCTACGCCGAGCTAGAGGTCGGGCAAAAGGCCGAGTACACCAGCAGCATCGCCGAGCGCGACCTGCAGTTGTTCGCCGCAGTCTCCGGCGACCGCAACCCGGTGCACCTGGACGCCGCCTACGCGGCCACCACCCAGTTCAAGGAACGCATCGCCCACGGCATGCTCAGCGGCGCCCTGATCAGCGCGGCGATCGCCACCGTGCTGCCCGGCCCAGGCACCATCTATCTCGGCCAGACCCTGCGCTTCACCCGTCCGGTCAAGCTCGGCGACGACCTGAAGGTCGAACTGGAAGTCCTCGAGAAGCTGCCGAAGAACCGCGTGCGCATGGCCACGCGGGTGTTCAACCAGGCAGGCAAGCAGGTGGTCGACGGCGAAGCGGAGATCATGGCGCCGGAAGAGAAGCTCAGCGTCGAGCTGGCCGAACTGCCGCCGATCAGCATCGGCTGAGCAGCCTTCCCTGCCGTCGGGCCATCCGGCCCGGCGGACTTGCCGGGCCGCCGCGCGCTGCTCTACCCTGTCCGCTGTCTCACCTCAATCACCAGGGATAACCGAAGGCACTCCACCGCCCGAAACCCCTTACCGGGAATCGGAGCCGCCATGGACCTTCGCTTGCTGTTGCTATCCCTGACCACCTTCGCCGCCGGCCTGGCGGAAAGCATCCTGATCGGCATCCTGCCGCCCCTGGCCGAAGACCTGCGGGTCTCCATCAGCCTGGCCGGCCAGCTCACTACCCTGTTCTCCCTCGGCTTCGCCCTCGCCGCACCGCTGCTCGGCTGGCTGACCCGGCGCATCGAACGCCGCCGCCTGCTGCTGGCGACCCTGCTGCTGTTCGCCCTCAGCAACGCGCTCGCCGCCCTCGCTCCGGGCTATCTCGGCCTGCTCCTGGCTCGCCTGGGCATGTCGGCCTGTTGCGGGCTGCTGATCGTCCTCGCCAGCCTGCTCGCCGCCGAGCTGGCCGCCCCGGCCCAGCGCGGCCGGGCGATCGGCCTGATCTTCATGGGCATCAGCGGTTCGCTGGTGTTCGGCGTGCCACTGGGCGTACAGATCAGCGACTGGTTCGGCTGGCGCTGGATCTTCGCCGGCATCGCGGTCTATTCGCTGCCCTTGTGCCTGCTGCTCTGGCGCTACCTGCCGCAACGCCAGGCCGGCGACCTGCCCGGCCGCGAAGGCTATCTGCGGCAGTTGCGCCAGCCCGCGCTGTGGCTCGCGCAACTGGTATCGATCCTGTTGCTCGGCGGGCACTTCACCCTGTTCGCCTATTTCACCCCGTACCTGGCGAGCATGGCCGGTATTCGCTCGCCCGGCGAGATCAGCCTGATCCTCCTGCTGATCGGCCTGGCAGCGCTGAGCGGCGGCTATATCGGCGGCTGGCTGGCCGACCGCCTCGGCCACCGGCGCGCCCTGCGTCTGGTGCCGGCGGCCTTCGCCCTGGCGCTGGCGGCGGTGCCGCTGAGCCTGGGCAGCATTGGGTTCCTGCCGGTACTGATGGTCTGGAGCGCGATCAGTTGGATGATCTCGCCGGTGGTGCAGAGCTTCCTGCTGCGCAGCGATCCGGCCAGCGGTTCCGCCGGCGTCGCCCTGAACACCTCGGCCATGCACCTGGGCGTGGGCCTCGGCGCGGCGCTGGGCGGCCTGGTGGTGGCGGCACTGGGAGTCGCCGCGACGCCCTGGGTCGGCCTCGCCCTGGTGCTGGCGGCACTGGCCTGCGCGCTTGGCGCCAGCACGCTGGATGGCGCCACGCAAGCGCTGCCGCTCAGTCCCCCTGCACGGTGACGCTGGCGGTCATCCCGGCGCTCAGGTGGACATCCGCCGGCACCTGGTCGAGGCGGATGCGCACCGGAATGCGCTGCGCCAGGCGCACCCAGTTGAAGGTCGGCTCGACATTGGCCAGCAACTGGCCGTCCGGCGTCGAGTTGCGGTCGGTGATACCGCTGCTGATGCTCTCCACCGTGCCGTCGATCGGCTGATCGCCGCTCATCAGGCGGACCTGGGCGCGCATGCCGACGCGGATGCCGGGCAGCTTGGTTTCCTCGAAGTAGGCGACCACATAGAAGGACTGCTGGTCGACCAGCGCCATCACCGCCTGGCCCGCCGTGGCGTAGTTGCCCTGGGCCAGGCGCAGGTTGGTCACCTGTCCGTTGCGCGCAGCGCGCAGTTCGCTGCGCTTGAGGTTGAGTTCGGCGATCTTCACCTGGGCCAGTGCTTCCTGGTACTCGCTGCGAGCGATGGCGGCATTGATCTGGGCGTTTTCCTTGTCCTCGGCGCTGATCGCGCCGATGCCCAGGCGGCTGCGCCGGGCCGCCTCGTTCTGGCGCAACAGGTATTGCTGGTGACGGGTCTCGGCGACGGCGCGGGCCTGCTCCAGGTTGGCCTGGTAGCGTTCCTGGTCGATGCGCATCAGCACGTCGCCGACCTTGACCACCTGGTTGTCCTTGACTTCCAGGTCGGTCACCCAGCCGGACACGTCCGGCGCCACCACCACCACGTCGGCCCGCACCCGGGCATCGCGGGTCCAGGGCGAGAGCATGTAGTAGCGCCAGAGCCAGATGCCGGCGAGGACGGCGGCAGCGACCACCAGCAGGGTGACGACGACGCGAAGCGATGCACGCATGCGAATCTCCTTCTCGGGGCGACGGATTCAGGTCGTGGCCGCCCAGGTAATGCCACTCAACATCAAAATGAACAGGGCGCAGTCGAACAGCGCCTCGTGCCAGACCCAGCGACGCAACGGCGTTTTCTGGATCAGCACCCGCAGCGCGGCGGTGGCCGCCAGCGCCAGCAGGGCATAGACGAACAGCGGGCTGAGGTAGACGCCGCCCCAGGCCGACTCATGCAGACTCATGGCTTTCCTCCTGATGGCACCACTGCTGCCAGGTGAACAGCAGTTGCGCCAGGGCCGCGCGCGCCAGGCGGCTGGCTTCGTCGTCGTGGCGAGCGTCGCGCTCCAGGGCTTCGCGCAACGGCAGGCTGATCCGTTCCAGGCGGTCGCTGCGCGGCCCCGCGGGACCGGCCTCAAGCAGTTCGCCCAGTTCCCCGAGGAAGCGGTCGC
This sequence comes from Pseudomonas sp. HMSC057H01, assembly GCF_001836405.1. Taxonomy (NCBI): domain Bacteria; kingdom Pseudomonadati; phylum Pseudomonadota; class Gammaproteobacteria; order Pseudomonadales; family Pseudomonadaceae; genus Pseudomonas; species Pseudomonas sp. HMSC057H01. Next base: position 14,628 of record NZ_KV828423.1, read on the forward strand.
GCGCCTTGCGCAGGACGCCACGGGCGCCTTCCAGGCAGGCCCGCAGGTGGATCAGTTCGTTACCCAGGTCGAGCGCCAGGAGGCCATCGTCCCAACGCCGCCGCTCCTGCTCCGGCAACAGGTTGGCGTGCCGCGCCAGGCGCAACAGGCGGTCGGCCATGCGCCCGCCGAACCAGTTCTCCGCCTGCGCCAGCGGGCGCCGGGTGAGGCGGCCGAGGTCGACGCAGGTGGCGTCCAGCAGGCGTCGGGTCAGCCAGCCCGGACGCAAGGTCAGCAAGCGGAAGATCACCACCGCGAAGCCGACTCCGATCAGCACGCCCTGGGCGGAATTCAGCAGGGTCGCGAGGTCGTAGTCCATCTGGTTGCGCGGCGCGACCAGGACGATGAAGTGGATCGCGAACGAGGTGGCGGTGCCGGCGGTGACCGGTACGGCCATGCCCAGGGTGGCGAAGAACAGCGGCACGCCCATCGCCAGGCAGAGCAGCGGGAAGCCATTCCACTGCGGCAGCAGCCACTGGCTGACCAGCATCGCCGCCGGGATCGCGTAGACGATGCCGCGCAGGAAGCTCAGGCCGATGGCCACCGCGTTGTCGCGGTTGGCGAACAGGCTGCACACCACCGCCGCCAGCAGCATCGCGCCGGACGCCGCCGGCCACGCGGTATAGATCCAGTAGACCGACAGCCCGAGCAACGCCAGGGCGCTACGCGCGCCGTAGAACAGCGCCATCTGCAGGTCGCGGTGCCAGGACAGGGTGCCGGCGCTGCCCACCCGCCCCTCGACCTCGCCGCTGGCCACCGCGCGCATGCCCTTCTCGGCATTCACCGCCTTGAGCAGCAGCACCGAGCAGCGGGTCAGCAGGTAACGCTGGTCGTTGCTCCACTGCGGCTCGACCGCGACCTGCGCCAACTCCTCGCGCAGCGCCTGCATCGACGCCGGATCGGTTCCTTCCAGGGCGCTGGCCAGCGCGGCCAGCCAGCGCTCCACCTGGCGCTCATCCTCGTCGCTCAGCCGCGCCCGTTGCCGGGCCACGCCGCGCGCGGTGCGCAACAGGCTGAGCAGGTCGCGCGAGAGCAACGCCAGGGCGCCGGCCCGGCGCCGCCCGCGCTCGCCCTCGAACCAGGCATGGTCGCGCTGCGCATCGACCTCGACGATCTTGCTCAGCGCGTTGAGCAGCCCCTGCGGCTGCCGCTGGCGCGGGTCGATCTCGCCGCGCGCGGCCTGCATGCCCAGCAGCCAGGTGGCGTGGGCCTGCTTGTCGAGGTTCTGCTCGACCCGCTGCGGCCAGAGGATCGCACTGACCGCCGAGGCGCAGATGATCCCCAGGCAGATCTCGGTACAACGCGCCACCGCCTGCTCGAAGACCAGCAGCGGCTGGTCCACCGCTGGCAGGCCAATGATCGCCACGGTATAGCCGGAAAGTACGAAGGCATAGGAAACGTGGTTGCGCAGGGAGGTCGAGGCCGCCGTGCAGAGCCCCAGCCAGAGCGAGATGGCCAGCAGGAACAACCAGGGCGCCTGGGCGAACAGCGCGATCATCAGCACCGACATCGCGGTGCCGACCAGGGTGCCGAGCAGGCGGAACAAGCCCTTCGCCACCACCATGCCGGACAACGGCTGGGACACGATCAGCACGGTCATCAGCGCCCATTGCGGCTGCTCCAGGTCGAAGCGAAAGGCGCACCACAACGCCAGGCCGCCGGCCAGGAGCGTCTTGATGGCGAACTTGAGCGCCAGCGTCGAGGGTGCCAGGAACGGCTTCCAGTGAATGGGCACAGGGTCTTCCGAAACGGGGTCTACATCAGCATAGATAGCCGGCGAACGCCGAGGCGATATGTGCAGCCTATATTATTAGGTTGCTAACAATATCGTCCAGCGACATTCGTAGTATCCCGATCGCTGCGCCGGTGTTTTTCCAGGCGCAAAAAAACGGGCGACCGAAGTCGCCCTAAGTGCCTTGCGTGCTCTGTGTATCCGGGAGGATCAGCCTTTGCGGCTATGGGAATCCTTCCAGATGAAGTAACCGACCCCACCGAAGAAAGCGACCATGAGGCCTACCGTAAGAATCCCTGCGAGAACCACTTCGTCGATGAACATGTTGATGGCCTCCAGTTGCCGGTTGGGTGTTGCTCGATGGGCTCAGATTAGCGAGGCGCGGCGGCGCAATATTGACCTGGATCAATCGCCCGGACGGGCTTTTTCGGCCAGGTGCATGACACTGACCCAGGTCAAGTTTCGCAGGAGGGAGAATGCGGTCGGACGCCGCAGATAACCGGGAGAAACCTGCCCGATCGCCGCACGTTGCCCGCAGGAATGCGCCGCCGGCGAACGCGGCGGCGGAGGCTTCAGCGCTTCTTCGGCTTGCCTTTCGGCTTCTTCCGCGGCTTGCCCAGCGGCAACACCTGTTCGAAGGCCTTGCGGACCTCCTGCAGGCGCTTCTCGTGCACGTCGTGGATGCGCTTGTCGCGCTCGGCGCTGAGGTCGATCACCTTGTCGTCGTCGTTCATGGCTGGGGATACACCAGGCGGAAGGTCAGGTTCAAACGGGGCATGCAGGAGCGGCGGGTCTTCGCCACCTGATGTTGCCAATGATGCTGGGTTGCGCCGCGCATGACCAGCAGGCTGCCATGGGTCAGTTCCAGGGAATGGGCGATGCGGGTCTGGCCCTTGCGCCGCAGGTCGAAGCGGCGGCTGCCGCCGAGACTGAGCGAGGCGACCAGCGGATCGCGGCGCAGCTCTGGCTCGTCGTCGCTGTGCCAGCCCATGGAGTCCTGGCCGTCGCGGTAGTAGTTCAGCAGCACGCCGTTGACCCGCTGGCCGATCTCGCGCTCCACGCGCTCGCGGATCTCGCCGAGCAACGCGGTCCATGGCAGCGGCCGGTGGACCTGGCCGGAATAACGGTAGGCGGCTTCCGGGTCACCGTACCAGGCCACCAGGCGCGGGGTCGGGTGCTCCTCGCCATGGATGCGCAGGATCGGCTGTTCCCAGGGCGTTTCCTGTTCCAGGCGCAACAGCCAGGCGCTCGCCAGCGGCGCATCCAGCCAATGCGGGAGATAGCGCAGGTCGGCGTCCGGCAGGGTCAGGGGTGCGTCGGCGAACAGGTCCATGGGCCGCAGGTTACTACGCCGCAAGGCCGCTGCTGAAGCCTGGAAAACCAGGGTTACACTTCGATGTCGATCAATTGTCCCTTGCGCGGCGGCTCGTCCGCCTGGGCGCTCTCCCCCGCCTCGTCAGCCGGCGCCTCGTCCCCCTCGTCGCTCCGCGCGTGCGCCTCGCCGCCCTGGCGGCGCTGGCGACGGCGGTATTCCTCTTCCAGCCAGCTTTCCTCGTCGCGCTCCTGGCGCAAGGCGACGCCATCGCTGCCCGCGCCAGCCTGGGTCGGCGCGACCGGCGGCGTGGCCGGACGGGGCTTGGGCGGGTCCTGCTGGACGGTGACCGGGATCAGGCCCTGGGGGATCGGCGGAAGCATGCAGGCAACCTCTCTGGGTAGTGCCGCGTCATGGGTTCTCGCAGCGTGCCGGTTTGCGGCGTTCTTCTACAAGGGTTATCGGTCGACCCGCCGCTCGACTTGAGAACCAGCCGCCAGGCGGTCGCTCCCGTACCGACGGACGGCTCTCCGACGAAGCCCTGGCGCAACACGCAATCCATCGCCAAGCGTCGCTCAACGCCACGCGTTGCGGTACCATACCCGGCTTTTTTGGGAGGTGGACATGGCGCAGTATCAACCGGGGCAACGCTGGATCAGCGACAGTGAAGCGGAATTGGGCCTGGGGACCATCCTGGCCCAGGATGGCCGCCTGCTCACCGTGCTCTATCCGGCGACCGGCGATACCCGCCAGTACGCCTTGCGCAATGCGCCGCTGACCCGCGTGCGCTTCGCCCCCGGCGATGAAGTGACGCACTTCGAAGGCTGGAAGATGACCGTCCGCGAGGTCGAGGAAAGCGAGGGCCTATTGGTGTACCACGGCCTCACCGCGCAGAACGAGCAGCGCACCCTGCCGGAAACCCAGCTCTCCAACTTCATCCAGTTCCGCCTCGCCAGCGACCGTCTGTTCGCCGGACAGATCGATCCCCTGCCCTGGTTCTCCCTGCGCTACCACACTCTCGAACGCCGCAGCCAACTGCTCCAGTCCTCGCTCTGGGGCCTCGGCGGCGCCCGCGCCCAGCCGATCGCCCACCAGTTGCACATCGCCCGCGAAGTCGCCGACCGCATGGCGCCGCGCGTCCTGCTGGCCGACGAAGTGGGCCTGGGCAAGACCATCGAGGCCGGCCTGATCATCCATCGCCAGTTGCTTTCCGGCCGCGCCGGGCGGGTGCTGATCCTGGTTCCGGAAAACCTCCAGCACCAGTGGCTGGTGGAGATGCGCCGGCGCTTCAACCTGCAGGTGGCCCTGTTCGACAAGGAGCGCTTCGCCGAAAGCGATGCCAGCAATCCCTTCGAGGACACCCAGTTGGCCCTGGTCGCCCTGGAGTGGCTGAAGGAAGACGAACGCGCCCAGGACGCCCTGTTCGCCGCCGGCTGGGACCTGCTGGTGGTCGACGAAGCCCACCACCTGGTCTGGCACCAGGACCAGGTCAGCGCCGAATACGCGCTGGTCGAGCAACTGGCGGAGATCATTCCCGGCGTCCTGTTGCTCACCGCGACCCCGGAGCAACTCGGCCAGGACAGCCACTTCGCGCGCCTGCGCCTGCTCGATCCGAATCGTTTCCACGACCTCGAAGCGTTCCGCCGGGAGAGCGAGCAATATCGTCCGGTCGCCGAAGCGGTGCAGGAACTGCTCGACCACGGCAGTCTTTCCGCCGGCGCGCGCAAGGCCATCCACGGCTTCCTCGGCAGCGAGGGCGACGAGCTGCTGGCCAGCGTCGAGGGCGGCGATGAAGAAGCTCGCTCGCGCCTGGTCCGCGAACTGCTCGACCGCCACGGCACCGGCCGCGTGCTGTTCCGCAACACCCGTGCCGCCGTGCAGGGCTTCCCCCAGCGCGAACTGCACGCCTATCCGTTGCCGATGCCGAGCCAGTACGAGGAATTGCCGGCCGGCGAACACCCGGACCTGTATCCGGAAGTGAATTTCCAGCAGCAGTGGGAAGACGGCGACGACAACAACCGCTGGTGGCGCTTCGACCCGCGCGTCGAGTGGCTGATCGATACCCTGAAGATGCTCAAGCAGTTCAAGGTCCTGGTCATCTGTGCCCACGCCGAGACGGCCCTCGACCTGGAAGACGCCCTGCGCCTGCGTTCGGGCATCTCCGCCACGGTGTTCCACGAAGGCATGAGCATTCTCGAGCGCGACCGCGCCGCCGCCTACTTCGCCGACGAAGAGTTCGGCGCCCAGGTGCTGATCTGCTCGGAAATCGGCAGCGAAGGCCGCAACTTCCAGTTCGCCCACCATCTGGTGCTGTTCGACCTGCCGGCCCACCCGGACCTGCTCGAGCAGCGCATCGGCCGCCTCGACCGGATCGGCCAGCGACACACCATCCAGTTGCACGTACCGCACCTGGAGAACAGCGCCCAGCAGCGCCTGTTCCAGTGGTATAACCAGGCGCTGAACGCCTTCCTCAATACCTGCCCCACCGGCAACGCCCTGCAACACGAGTTCGGCCCGCGCCTGCTGCCGCTGCTCGACGGCGGCGAGGACAAGGCCTGGGACGCGCTGCTCGCCGAAGGCCGCGCCCGTCGCGAAGCCCTCGAAGCGGAGCTGCACAGCGGTCGCGACCGCCTGCTGGAGCTGAACTCCGGCGGCGCCGGCGAAGGCGAGGCGCTGGTGGAGGCCATCGAGGAACAGGACGACGACTTCGCCCTGCCGATCTACATGGAGCGCCTGTTCGACGCCTACGGCATCCACAGCGAAGACCATTCGGAAAATGCCCTGATCCTCAAGCCAAGCGAGAAGATGCTCGACGCCGGCTTCCCCCTCGGCGACGACGAAGGCGTGACCATCACCTACGACCGTGCCCAGGCGCTGGCCCGCGAGGACATGCAGTTCCTCACCTGGGAACATCCGATGGTTCAGGGCGGCATGGACCTGGTGCTGTCCGGCTCGATGGGCAACACCTCGGTGGCGCTGATCAAGAACAAGGCGCTGAAGCCCGGCACCGTGCTGCTCGAACTCCTGTTCGTCAGCGAAGCCGTGGCACCGCGCGCCCTCCAGCTCGGCCGCTGGCTGCCGCCGCAGGCCCTGCGCTGCCTGCTCGACGCCAACGGCAACGACCTGGCCGGCCGGGTGTCCCTGGAAACCCTCAACGACCAGCTGGAAAGCGTGCCACGGGTCAGCGCCAACAAGTTCGTCCAGGCCCAGCGCGATGTGCTGGCCAAGCAGTTCGACGTGGCCGAGGGCAAGATCGTCCCGCGCCACGAGGAACGCGTGGCCAGGGCCAAGCAGCAGTTCGCCGCCGCCATGGACGAGGAACTGGCGCGCCTGACCGCGCTCAAGGCGGTCAACCCGAGCGTCCGCGACAGCGAGCTGGACAGCCTGCGCACCCAGCGCGAGGAAGGCCTGGCCCTGCTCGACAAGGCCTCCCTGCGCCTCGAGGCGATCCGCATCCTGGTCGCCGGCTGACGCCCGGCAACGGCTGCGCGAAACGAGAAGCCATGGGCATCCCCCATGGCTTCTTTCATTTCATTTCCAGCGAAGGCCGCAACGGCGAATGGCCGCGCGGCGACCGTTCGCCCCGTTCCCCGGCCCCCGCCGGGCCGCGAGCCAGGCGTCGCAGCGGAATCGCGACGGTCGCCCTGCGACTTATTGACCTCCGGCAAAGGTCCGCCGGCCGCGAGGGTCTACAGTGTCCTTGAAGTTTCAAGAACGCCCGGCGGGCGGACACTCACTCTGGAGGGACACCTTATGTACGATCGCATTCTGGTAGCCGTGGACGGCAGCCCGGTCTCCGACCGCGCCCTGGAAGAGGCCATCAAGCTGGCCGGCCTCAGCGGCGGCAAGCTGCGCGTCATCACCATCGTCGACAGCCCGCTGCGCCACCTTCCCGACTACGCGGTGTACTACAACCCCGAGCCGCTGCGCGAAGCCGCGCTGAAAGCCGCCGATGACGTCCTGGCCAAGGCCCGCGAGAAGGTCGAGGCGAGCAACGTCGAAGGCGCCACCTTCGATCGCGTCTGCCAGGAGCGCGCCAGCGAGGAAATCGCCGAGCGCATCGAGCTCGAGGCCCAGGCCAGCGATGCCGACGTGGTGGTCATGGGCACCCATGGTCGTCGCGGCATGCGCCGCCTGATGCTCGGCAGCGTGGCGGAAGGCCTGATCCGCGTGGCTTCGCGTCCGGTCCTGCTGGTCCGCGACAAATAAGGCGAAAGCCGACGAAAAAGGCCGTGGGGGGAATCCTCCACGGCCTTTTTTCTTTCAGCCCCCGTCGCTCACTGGGCTGCCCTGGGCGCGCGGCAACTGGCGAAGATGTCCAGCGCCGGCTGGTACAACGAAGTCTGTACGTCCAGCAGGCCGAGAACCGAGTGGAACAGGTTGTCGTGGCTCAGGTCCTTGTCGTCGCGCTTGCCGTCCAGGCAACTGCGCTGGATGCCCCAGTTGCCCAGCGCCTGCGGGGCGAACCACATGACCATCGGCACGTGGATCTGCGCCTGGGGCGCGATCGAATAGGGCGCCGCGTGCAGGTAGACGCCATTCTCGCCCAGCGACTCGCCGTGGTCGGACACGTAGATCATCGCCGTATCGCGCTTGTCGGCATTCCGCTTGAGCAATTCGATCACCTTCGTCAGGAAGTGGTCGGTATAGAGGATGGTGTTGTCGTAGACGTTCACCAGCTCTTCCTTGCTGCAACTGCCGAGCTGGTTGGTCCGGCATACCGGCTGGAAGCGCTCCATCTCCTTCGGGTAGCGCTCGTAGTACTCGGGACCGTGGCTGCCATCGGAGTGCAGGACGATGATGGCGTCGTCCTGCAACCCGTCGATGTACTCCTGCAGGCCTACCAGCAGCGACTCGTCCAGGCAGTTCTTGCCGTCGCAGAACGGACTCGGCTGGGTCTTCGGGATGTCCCGGTTGGGCACCCGCAGGCAGGTGCCCTTGCAGTCGCTGTTGTTCTCCAGCCACAACACCTGCACGCCGGCACGCTGGAGAATGTCCAGCAGGCCTTCGTGGGTCTTGGCCTTCTTGTCGCTGTAGTCCTCGCGCGGGTACTGGGAGAACATGCAGGGCACCGAGACCGCGGTGGAAGTGCCGCAGGAACGGACCTGGGTGAAGTTGACGATGTCCTGCTTGCTCAGCTCCGGGTTGGTCTCGCGGGCGTAGCCGTTCAGCGAGAAATGGTCGGCACGGGCGGTCTCGCCGACCACGAACACCAGCAGCGATTTCTTCTGTCGCTGCAGCGCAGCCGGCGCCTGGCGGGCGTCCAGGCCGATCGGCTCGACCACCAGGTGCTCCTTGATCACCAGGCGCTGCTTGGCGTACTTGCCCACCGCGTAGATGTAGTTGGTCGGGTTGATGAAGTGGGTCAGCTTGTCTTCCTCGCGGAAGATCGGCGCGTAGGTGGAATAGAAGCTGCCTACCATTACCGCGACGATCAGCAGGCAGCCGAGCAGCGTCAGGATCTTGTTCAGCAGGCCGCGGAAGAACGGCCGGTAGCGTACCGGCCAGAGCCAGATCAGCAGCGAAGGCAGGACACCGAGCAACAGCAGATAGCCGAGCAGGGTTGGGTTGACCAGGTCGCCGGCCTCGGTGGCGTTGGTCTCGAAGACGTTCTGCACCATCACCGTGTCGATGCTGATGCCGTAGCTACCCATGAAGTAGGTCGCGCCGGCCGAGCACAGGGCGACCAGGGTCAAGGCCGGCTTGAGCAGCGGGCGGAAGGAAACCAGGGTCAGCAGGAGCGTGAAGGCGGCCCACAGGAACGCCGCGAACGAAGCGAAGAACGCGAAGCCCTTCAAGCCTTGCAGCGGCACCAGGCCATGCAGGGCCTTCCAGGTCGCCGCGTTGTAGAACACCACCAGAACCAGCGCGAACAGCATCACCAGCCGGGTCGAACCGATAGCCGGCAAGAAACGCTTGATACCCCCACCCATTGAAGCAACTCCTGAAACGTAACGGACCGCCGCCACCCCCGTGGCGGGGCGCCCGAACTCTATCGGGCGCCTGGTCAAAATTTCGTGAAGCCTCGCGAGCCCTCGCGGGCGCAGCGATCATGCCCGTGGCGATGGAGCCGGAACAAGCTCAGCTATGCCTTTTCTCCCTGGGAAGATGCCGAAACCGGCCGTATGTCGGCGGCCAGCGACTTCCTTCCATGCCGACCTTGCAGGTGGCTCCCGCTATCTATACTGGAAGCACAATGCCACCCCCATCCCCAGCCCGCGCCCGCGCCGTCCGCGGGTTTTCCGTGTCCAGGGAGACACCGCTATGGATTGGCAAGGCCTGCGCTTCCTCGGAGAGTCTCCCGTCGACGGCTACGTGCTGCAGAACTGCACCTATTCTCCGTCGCTGGTGGCGCTCGCCTTCCTCGTCGCCTGCCTCGCCGGGTACACGGCGCTGGACATGGTCGAGCGGGTCGGCAACAGCCTGAGCCACCCGCGCCGCTGGCAATGGGTCGGGGCGTTCTGCCTGGGCAGCGGCATCTGGGCCACGCATTTCGTCGCCATGCTCGCGTTCCACGCGCCGATCGCCCTGCGCTACGACCTGCCGATCACCGGCCTGTCGCTGCTGATCGCCGTCGCCGCCTCGTACCTGGCGATGTACATGACCGCCCGCCCGCGCTTCGGCCTACTGCCCTGCCTGCTCGCCGCCTGCTGCATCGGCCTGGGCATCGCCGCCATGCACTACACCGGGATGGCGGCGATGCGCTCGGTGGCCACCCAGTACTACCAGCCATCGCTGTTCGCCCTTTCGGTACTGATCGCCATCGGCGCCGCCTTCACCGCCCTCGCCGCGGTCCCCTACCTGCGCGGCCGGCGCAGCGCGCGCTACCGCTACATGAAACTGATCGCCAGCCTGCTGCTGGCCGGCGCCATCGCCGCCATGCATTTCACCGGGATGGCCGCGCTGGTGCTCAGCGTACCCGCCGGCACGCCGCTGGAACTGCAAGCCAGCGCCGACTCGCTGCGCCTGGGCTGGCTCACCGGAGTGCTCGCCAGCGCCATCGCCGCCTGCGGCATCTGGGCCGCATGGTCGGAGAAACAACGGGAGCGCCGGCTCAGCGAAAACAGCCGGGTCAACGCCCTGCTCAACCAGCTCGACCACGCCCACGCCTCGCTGCGCCAGATGGCTCGCTACGACAGCCTGACCGGCCTGCAGAACCGCACGGCATTCAACGAAGTGTTCGTCCAGCACCTGGAGAACTGTCGCCTGAGAGGCAAGGGCCTGGCGGTGATGTTCCTCGACCTCGATCACTTCAAGCGGATCAACGATTCCCTCGGCCACGACTCCGGCGACGAGCTGCTGAAGATCGTCTCCGAACGCATCCGCAGCGTGTTGCGCGATAGCGACGTGGTGGCGCGCTTCGCCGGCGACGAGTTCTGCGTGCTCGCCGACCTCACCCAGGACCACGAGGCGCACATCCTCTCGCAACGCCTGATGCAGAAGATGAAGGAACCCATCGCCCTGGACGGGCGCACCCTGGTGATGACCGCCAGCGTCGGCGTCAGCCTCTACCCGAACGACGGCGAGCAGTGCGAGGAGCTGCTGAAGAACGCCGGCCTGGCCCTGCACCAGTCCAAGGCCTGCGGGCGCAACAACGCGCAGTTCTTCAGCCGGCAACTGCTGGTGCGGGCGACCCAGGAACTGCAGATGGAGGAGGAACTGCGCCAGGCCCTGCGCGACGACCAGCTGGAGCTGCACTACCAGCCGATCCTCGCCCTCGCCGACGGCGAGGTACACCAGTTGGAGGCATTGGTGCGCTGGCGCCATCCGACCCAGGGCCTGCTCGGTCCGGACCGCTTCATCGGCCTGGCCGAAGCCAACGGCATGATCGACCAGCTCGACGACTGGGTGCTGCGACGCGCCTGCCGCGACCTGCGCAGCCTGCACCTGGCCGGCCACGAACGGCTGCGGGTGGCGGTCAACTGCTGCGCCAGCAATCTCGGCCGGGCCAGCCTGGTCGACGAAGTCCGTCATGCGCTGGACCAGGCCGGGCTGGCGGCGCGCTTCCTCGAACTGGAGGTGACCGAGGACGCGCTGATGTACAACATCGACCAGACCATCCCGCTGCTCGAACGCCTCCGCGAGCTGGGCGTCAGCCTGTCGATCGACGACTTCGGCACCGGCTATTCGTCGCTCGCCTACCTGCGCCGCCTGCCGCTGGACGCGCTGAAGGTGGATCGCTCGTTCATCATGGACATCCCCGCCTCGCAGCGGGACATGGAAATCGCCCAGGCGATCATCGCGATGGCCCAGAAGCTCCATCTGAAAGTCGTCGCCGAGGGCGTGGAGACCCCGCAGCAACTGGCGTTCCTGCGGGAGAACCATTGCGAGCTGGTGCAGGGCTACCTGTTCAGCCGGCCGCTGCCGCTGGCGGCCCTGGAAGAGTTCCTCCGCGCCTACCGCTTCGACGCCGCGCCGCCGCTGCGCAGCCTGAACCAGGCCTGAGGTTCACTCGACGGCGGTCCGGTATTGCTCCACCAGGGTCGCCGGATCGCGTTCGAGATAGCCCTGGCTGCCGTGCAGACGCATCAACTGCGCGGCCAACCCGCTCATCGGGGTGGCCGCGCCTTGCTCGCGGGACAGCTTCACCGCGGTATCGAGATCCTTGAGCAGGGTCCGTACGTGCCACTTGACCGGCTCGTAACGGCTCTCGGCCATTTGCGGGGCGAGGATCTGCAACGGCTTCGAGTCGGCGAAGCCGCCCGCCAGCGCCGGAGCGACCAGGCTGGCGTCGACCCCGGCCCGCTCCGCCAGCGCCACCACTTCGGCGATCACCAGGGCGTTGCAGGCAACGATCATCTGGTTGCAGACCTTGGTCACCTGCCCGGCGCCCACCTCGCCCATGCGCGTCAGGCGCTGGCCGAGCCGGGAGAGGACCGGCCGCAGGCGCTCGATATCCGCTGCGCGTCCGCCGGCCATGATCGCCAGGCTGCCGCTTTCCGCGCCCGGCGTGCCGCCGGAGACCGGCGCGTCGACCCAGCGCACGCCGCAGCGCGCCTCCAGCTCGGCGGCCATCTCGCGGGTGGCGGCCGGCTCGGCGCTGGAGAAATCCACCAGCAACTGCCCGGGCCTGGCGTTCTCGACGATGCCGCCGGCGCCGAACACCACTTCGCGCACCGCCGCGGTATCGGCCAGGCAAAGCATCAGGATTTCCGCGTCGGCGGCCAGTTCGGCCGGGACCTCCACGGCTTTCGCGCCCTCGGCCGCGAGCAACTCGCGTTTGCCCGGCGAACGGTTCCACACCGCCAGCGGATAGCCGGCGGCCAGCAGCCGGCGGCACATGGGCACGCCCATCAGGCCGAGACCGGCGAAGGCAAGGGAAGGCAGGGAAGCGGACATGGCGGACTCCAATACGCAGCGAATGGGCACGGGGAGCGCCATATTACCCGCGAGGCGCCGGCGAGCAACGCCGCGACGGCTGCCCAAGCGGGCCGCGCACCACTATACTCCCCGGGTTTTTTCCGCCATTGAACCGGAGAACTCTCCCATGTTGAAACGCTCCCTGGCGCTCGCCGCCGGCATCGCCCTGTCCCTGTCCGCCGCGCTCGCCCACGCCGAAGCCCTGAAAGAACTCAAGGTCTCGGCGATCCCCGACGAAGCGCCCACCGAACTGCTGCGCAAGTTCAAGCCGCTCGGCGCCTATCTGGAGAAGCAACTCGGCATGCCGGTGAAGTTCGTCCCGGTGGCCGACTACGCCGGGGTGGTCGAGGCGCTGGCCGCCGACCGCCTGGACATGGCCTGGCTGGGTGGCTTCACCTTCGTCCAGGCGCGGCTGAAGACCGGCAACGCCATCCCCCTGGTGCAGCGCGAGCAGGACCAGCAGTTCACCAGCAAATTCATCACGGCCGATCCCCAAGTGAAATCCCTGCAGGACCTGAAGGGCAAGACCTTCGCCTTCGGCTCGGTCTCCTCCACCTCGGGCAGCCTGATGCCGCGCTACTTCATGCAGAAGGACGGCATCGTCCCCGAGCAGTTCTTCTCCCGCGTCGCCTACTCCGGCGCCCACGACGCCACCGCGGCCTGGGTCCAGGCCGGCAAGGTCGACGCCGGCGTGCTGAACGCCTCGGTCTGGCAGAAGCTGGTGGACAGCGGCAAGGTCGATACCGCCAAGGTCAAGGTCTTCGCCACCACGCCGACCTACTACGACTACAACTGGACCGTGCGCGGCAACCTCGACCCGGCCCTGGCCGAGAAGATCAAGCAGGCCTTCCTCGCCCTCGACCCGGCGAAACCGGCCGACAAGGAGATCCTCGACCTGCAGGCCGCCAGCCGCTTCATCGAGACCAATCCGGACAACTACAAGGGCATCGAGGAGTCCGCACGCGCCGCCGGCCTGCTGAAGTGAGCCTGAGCCTCGACGGCGTGGACCTGGTCCACGCCGACGGCCAACGCGCCCTTGCCGACATCCGCCTGCGCCTGGCCGCTGGCGAACGGGTGGCCCTGATCGGACCTTCCGGCGCCGGCAAGACCAGCCTGCTGCGGGTGCTCGCCAGCCAATGGCGGCCCAGCGCCGGCCGTGTCGAACTGCTCGGCGAGGAGCCCTGGGCGCTATCCGCCGCCGCCCGCCAACGCCTGCGCGCGCGCATCGGCCTGGTCCACCAGGCGCCGCCGCTGCCGCCACGGCAGCGGGTGGTCAGCGCGGTACTGGCCGGACGCCTCGGCCAGTGGCCGCTGTGGAAGAGCCTGGCCAGCCTGGTCTATCCGCTGGACCGCGCCGGCGCCCACGACGCGCTGCAACGCCTGGATCTCGGCGACAAGCTGTTCCAGCGCTGCGACCAGCTTTCCGGCGGCCAGTTGCAGCGGGTCGGCATCGCCCGGGTGCTCTACCAGCGCGCCGAGCTGATCCTCGCCGACGAACCGGTCTCGGCCATGGACCCAGTGCTCGCCGGCCATACCCTGGCCCTGCTCAACCGCGAGGCCGCCGCGCGCGGCAGCACCCTGCTGGCCAGCCTGCACGCGGTGGACCTGGCGTTGCAACACTTCCCCCGGGTGATCGGCCTGCGCGCCGGACGCATCGCCTTCGACCTGCCCGCCGGCGAAGTCGACCGCGCCGCGCTGGACGCCCTCTACGCCAACGAACAACTGCAGGCCGAGCGCGCCAGCCCGGCCAGCGAACCCGCCGTGGTGCACATCCCACGATGCTGAACGCCGCTTCTCCACCGCGCGATCCCGCCGCCCTGCCGCGCCTGCTGCTGACCCTGGCCGCGTTGCTGCTGCTCTGGCCGGGGCTGCGCCTCAGCGAACTGGATATCCCCGGCCTGTTCAGCGGCGACAACGCGCGCACCATGGGCGGTTTCCTCGCCGGCTTCTGGCCGCTGGCGCACGATCCCGAGTTCCTCGCCCTGCTCGGCCGCGCGACCCTGGAAACCCTCGCCATCGCCACCGCCGGCATGGCCCTGGCCTGGCTCCTGGCGTTTCCCGCCGCACTGCTGGCGACCCGCGCCCTGTCGCTCTCGGCGCTGCCGCGCGGCGGCCTGCCGGCCTGGTGGGCACGGGCGCTGCGCTGGCCGGTGCGTGGCCTGCTGATCCTCCTGCGCAGCGTGCCGGAAATCGTCTGGGCGCTGCTGTTCGTCCGCGCCGTGGGCCTGGGGCCCACCGCCGGGGTGCTGGCCATCGCCATCACCTATGCCGGCATGCTCGGCAAGGTCTACGCGGAAATCTTCGAGTCGGTGGATCCGCGCCCCACCCGCGCCCTGCTGCTGGGCGGCGGATCGCGGCTGGCGGCGTTCGCCTACGGGGTGCTGCCGAACGCCGCCGGGGAAATGATTTCCTACACCGTCTATCGCTGGGAGTGCGCGATCCGCGCTTCGGTGGTGATGGGCTTCGTCGGCGCCGGCGGCCTCGGCCAGCAGATCGACCTGTCGCTGCGGATGTTCGCCGGCGGCGAGGTTGCCAGCATCCTGCTGACCTTCCTCCTGCTAGTCCTCCTCGCCGACCTGCTGAGCCGCTTCCTGCGCGGGAGGCTGGCATGAGCCGGACCTGGCGCCTGCTGCTCTGGCCGCTGCTGGTGGTGGCCGCGGTGGGCGCCTCGTTCGCCTACCTGGACATGGCCACCGCAGGTCTTTTCAGCGGCAAGGGACTGGGCCAGATGGCCGCCTACGCCAGCGAGTTCTTCCCGCCCGACCTGTCCGCCCCGCACCTGCGGGCGATTGGCCGGGGGCTGCTGGAAACCCTGGCCATGTCGGCCATCGGCACCCTGCTGGCGGCGCTGCTCGGCCTGCTCTTCGCGCTGCCGGCGGCGGGTCGCTTCGGCGTGCCGGCGCAGAGCCTGGCGCGACTCCTGCTCAATGCGCTGCGCGCCGTGCCGGAGCTGGTCTGGGGTGCGCTGATGGTGCTGGCGGCCGGGCTCGGGCCGAACGCCGGGACCCTCGCCCTGGCGCTGCACACCGGCGGCGTGCTCGGCCGGCTGTTCGCCGAAGCCCTGGAGAACACCCCGGCGCAGCCCGCCGAGGCCTTGCGCCTGGCCGGCAGCGGACGCCTCGCGGCATTCGCCTATGGCACCCTGCCGGGGGTCTGGCCGCAACTGGTGGCCTATACCCTGTACCGCTGGGAGAACAATATCCGCATGGCCAGCGTGCTCGGCTTCGTCGGTGCCGGCGGGCTCGGGCAGATGCTCTATTTCAGCCTCAGCCTGTTCCAGCAGGCCCAGGCCGCCACGGTGATCCTGGCCATGCTGATCCTGGTGCTCGGGGTCGACAGCCTGAGCGCCTGGGCCCGGCAGCGCTGGGTCAGTCAATAACCTCCCTTAAGAAATTTCCGAATCCCGTCGAAGATCGGCCATCATCGACGGTCAGAGACATCGGGGAGGCGGCTTGCGCCTCCGCTCATCCAGGGAGAGGAAAATCATGCGTACACCACTGCTATCCGCGCTACTGCTGGGCCTGCTGGCCCTCGGCGGCTGCAGCCTGCCCCAACAGCAGGCCGGCGCGCCGACCGAGCAGCGGCTCGGCACCCAATGGGGCGAAGGCGTCGCCTCGCCGGTCACCTCGGTGGCCCTGCGACGTCTATCGGAGCAACCGGTCGATCGCCGCCAGGTGTTCTACAGCGCGAGCCGCTTCGATGGACGTGCCATCAAGGAACTGCCCCTGGCCAAGGGCCGGGTCGGCTTCGCCGTACTCGACGAGGATGGCGGCAAGTTCGACCTGGTGCAGCACCGCAGCACCCTGCAACTCCAGGGTCGTGAAGGCCAGCGCTACCGACTGTGGCTGAACAACCTCGGCGGCGCGACCTACGAGGTGGTCGCCACGGTAGACGGCCTGGACGTGCTCAACGGCCAGCCGGGCAGCCTGAAGAACCGCGGCTATGTGCTGGAACCGGGCGAGAACCTGGTGATCGAGGGCTTCCGCAAGAGCGAACGGGAAGTCGCGGCATTCCGCTTCGCCAGTCCCGACGATGCCTACGCCAGCAACAGCGCGGCCGGCGACAGCCGCAACCTCGGCGTGATCGGCGTGGCCCTGTTCGAGCTGGACGCTCCGGCCAGCGGTCGCGAGGCGCCGGCCGACGGACCGCAGGCATTTCCCGCCGACGCCCGGAACGGCGGCGGCTACGCGCCGCCGCCACGCTATCGCGACTGAGGCATCTTCACGAAAACTGCGCGGCGGCGTTCCTCCATAAGCAATCCATCTCACAGGAGCCGCCGATGAACCGCTTTTCACTGCCCCGCCCCGACGCACGCCAGTGCGTCGCCGGCCTGGGTTTCTCCGCCCTTCTGCTGCTGGCCTCCTCGGCCAACGCCGCCGCCTGCCGCGACATCACCAGCGTGCAGCAAAGCGCCGACGCCACGCGCAATACCTCGATGGGCGGCCACGTGACCCAGCACATCTACGGGATGACGCCGCCGTCCGGCTCGTCGCAGAAAGACAAGACCCTGTTCAAGTCGAGAGGCAACTACGACGCGGCCTGGCGCCAGTACGGATACATCGACAATCCGGTGGCCTGCAGCGGCAACAGCAAGTTCCAGGTGGTTTCCCTGGAGAAGCTGCACATGGGCAAGATCGATGCCTACTCCTGCAAGCAGGCCGACGGCCAGGGCGTCTGCACGCGCTGGGATACGTACATGGCCAAGGAGATTTCGTACGGTTTCGTCCTGAAGGACGGCAAGTGGATCCTCAATACCCTCTACCCGGTTCCCCTCGACTAGGGCGCAGGCCGTCCGCGCCGGCCGCCCCATTGCAGGGAGCCGGCGCGGCCGTCCGGGTCAGAAGGTCAGCGTGCCCAGGCCCATGCCCGGGTCGCTGAAGCCGGAGCGACCATCTTCCATGCGACCGCTGAAACGCCGCAGGAAGCTGTCCGACCCCTGCGCGCTGACGCTGAAGTCGTACCAGTTGCCGCTGCTGCGCAGCGAATAGCGGACTTCCCGACGCTGTCCCGGCGGCACGTTGACGGTACGCCGCTCGCCCTGGCGATAGACGTTGTCCTTGACCGTCAGCTTGACCGGATGGCGGCCACGGTTGATCAGTTGCACGCGCAGGTTGCCGAACAGCGGCTCGTAGTCGATCCGCACTTCCGGCAGCGGCGCCTTGCGCTCCGCCAGGTCGCGCCGCAGGTTGCCGCGGAAGACCCGGAGGAAACCGTTCGGACCGTGCACTTCCAGGTGGTAGTCGCCGCTGGCGTCGCCCTGGAAGCTGTCGTGCAGGCGCTTGCGCGCGCCAACGGTGTAGCGTTTCGGCGGGTTCTCGCTGTCGAGCAGGTCGAACACCTGGAACACCGCGCCGGCCTTGCCGGTGTTGGCGAAGGTCAGGCTCAGCGCGTCTCCGCCGCTGCGGTAGCGCGCATGCACGCCCAACTCGTAGGGCAAGGCGCGGGCCGGACGGATGCCCATTTCCTGCTTGGGCATGGCGGCCACCGCCGGCGGCTTCGGCTTCGGCAGCTTGATCTGGCTGGCGACGATGGCGTCGGCCTGGCTGGTGTCGGGCAGTTCGGGGAACGGCTCGTTGTTCGGGTTGGCGAAGTTGAACGCCGAGGTCAGGTCGCCGCAGACCGCACGACGCCAGGGACTGATATTCGGCTCCATGACCCCGAAGCGCTGCTCCAGGAAGCGGATCACCGAGGTGTGGTCGAACACCTGGGAGTTGACCCAGCCGCCCTTGCTCCACGGCGAGATCACGTACATCGGCACCCGCGGGCCGAGGCCGTAGGGCTGGTTGCGATAACGGATATCGCCCTTGGTGTGCCATTCGAGGGTGGCGTCGGCGGTGGTCTTGCCGCGCAGCGTGCCGTCCTTGTTCAGGCTCGGCGCGGCCGGCGGGGCGATGTGGTCGAAGAAGCCGTCGTTCTCGTCGAACATCACCAGCAGCGCGGTCTTGCTCCAGACCTCCGGGTTGGCGGTCAGCGCGTCGAGTACCCAGGAAGTGTACTCGGCCCCCCAGATCGGGCTGGACGGGCCGGGGTGTTCGGAGTACTTGGCCGGGGCGACGATCCAGGACACCTGCGGCAGGCTGTTGGCCAGCACGTCGCGCTTCAGCGCATCGAGCTTCCAGGTGCTCAGGCCGTTGACGATCAGCGGCGAGTCAGGCGCCGCGGCGCGGTACTGGCGGAAGCCGATCAGCGGGTTGTCGGAGAAGTTGTCGGCCATGTCCTGGTAGACCCGCCAGGTGATGCCGGCGGCCTGCAGGCGCTCGGGATAGGTGGTCCAGGTGTAGCCCTGCTCCACCGGGCCGTTGCTGTCGTGGTCGTTGGTGGTTACCGGGCCGCCATGCTGGCCGAGCGGGTCGTTGGTGCCGGTCCAGAGGAACAGCCGGTTGGGGTTGGTGCCGCCCTGGAACGAGCAGTGATAGGCGTCGCAGATGGTGAAGGCGTTGGCCATCGCGAACTGGAAGGCGATGTCCTGCTCCTTGTAGTAGCCCAGGGAACGCTCGGTCTTGGCCGGCAACCACTTGTCCATGCGCCCTTCGTTCCAGGCCTGCTGGGCGTCCGGCCAGGTGTGCGGGGTACCGTCGACGCGCTGGGCGCTGGTGGTGCTGGTGTCGAAGTGGTAGGGCAGGATCTCGCCCTTGCTGCCCTTCTGGTGCCAGACCCGCTGGCCGTCGGGCAGCGGGATCGCCATGCGGTCGCCGAAGCCGCGGACGCCCTTGAGGGTGCCGAAATAGTGGTCGAAGGAGCGGTTCTCCTGCATCAGGATCACCACGTGCTCGACGTCCTTGAGGTTGCCATGCCGGCGGTGCGCGGGAATCGCCAGGGCCGCCTGGATGCTCGACGGCAGCATGCTGGTGGCGACGGTGGCGCCGACCGTACCGGCGGCCAGGCGGATGAAGCTTCTTCTGCTTTTCGAAATCATCGGGGGGACTCACCAGGTCAGGGTGTGGCACAGGGCTGCCGAGCGCATCCATGACGCCCGCAGGCTCACTCGGCAGCAAGCTGTTCGAACCCCGACGACGCTAGTGAGGGAAAAAGACGCTTTGGTTTCAACACGCTTTGCAACAACTATTCATGCCAACTTCGTCACAATTTCAGATCAAGTTTTTGGTCTAGGCCAGATTCCACTTGACAGCCCTCGCCGGCACTCTCCTCACGCTCTTCCCCGCCATTGCAGGAGCAATACCCCCGCCACCACCAGCGCCAGGCCGAGATAGCCCTCCCAGGACAAACGGCGCACCGGGAAACCGGCCCAGCCGAACTGGTCGCAGAGCGCCGAGACCAGCATCTGCCCGGCCACCACGCACGCGATGAAAGTGGCGGCGCCCAGGCGCGGCGCGACCAGGATCGCCACCGTCAGGTAGGCCGCGCCGAACAGCCCGCCGAGCCAGCTCCACCAGGGCGCGCCGCCGAGGCTGGCGGTAGCCGGCAGCGGCACCCGCACCAGCAGCAGGCCCAGGCAGACCGCCCCGAGGCTGACGCCCAGCGAAGTCAGGCTGGCGCTCAGCGGATGGCCGAGCAGGCGCCCGAGCAAGGCGTTGCTGCCGGCCTGCAGCACCACCATGCCGCCCACCGAAACTGCCATCAGTACCATCAGATAATTGGGCATGCTGATTCTCCTCCTCCGGCCATTGCCTCTGGAGCGGAGTTTTTGCTATCCACTTCGCGAATGGAAATCGATAGTTGGTACAGCCTCCATGCAGCAGATTCATGACCTACGCCGTATCGACCTCAACCTGCTGGTGGTGCTCGACGCGCTCCTCAGCGAGCGCCACGTGTCCCGCGCGGCGCAGCGCCTGGCCATGTCGCAGCCGGCGGTCAGCCACGCCCTCGGGCGTCTCCGCGAACTGTTCGGCGATCCGCTGCTGGTGCGGGTGAAAAGCCGCATGCAGTTGACCAGCCTGGCGCTGGAGCTGGCGCCGAAGCTCCAGGCCAGCCTCGACCAGGTGCGCGGGGTGATCGGCGGGCCGGCCTTCGAGCCGGTGCGCAGCCGGCGCCACTTCCGCCTGGGCATGTCCGACTACGGCGCCTGGGTGGTGCTGCCGGCGCTGCTGCGCCAGCAACAGGCGCTGGCGCCCGGGGTGAGCTTCGGGATAGTCCAGGAACCGCGCCTGGAAACCGCCCGGCAGGTCGCCGAAGGACAACTGGACTGCGCGCTGGGGGTATTCCCCCTGCTTCCGGAGGGCGTGCGCGCCAGGCGCCTGTTCGAGGAGCGTTTCGTCTGCGTCTGTCGGCGCAGCCTGTTCGACCGCCCCGACGGCCTGTCCCTCGACCGCTACCTGGCGGCCCGCCACGTGCGCGTCTCGCTACAGGACAACCCGGCCGAGGAAGTCGACAGCGCCCTGGAAAAGCGCGGCCTGCGCCGGCAGGTAGCGCTGACCCTGCCGCACTTCACCGTGGCCCCGGCGCTGCTGGCCGGCACCGACCTGGTACTGACCATCGCCGAGCGCATCCTCGAACGCCTGCGGTTACCCGAGGAACTGGCGGTCTGCGAGCCGCCGCTGGCGATCCCGCGCTTCGACTACGTGCAGATCTGGCGCGGCGACGCCGAGCGCGAAGCGGCCGGCGCCTGGCTGCGGGAACAGATCCAGGCGGCGGCGCGGAAGATCTGAAGAAGAGTCAGGAAGGCTTTTCCAGCTTGCGCAGCATCTCGCCGACACGCTCGCCGAGCATTTCGTTGGCCGACAGCTTGAGGCCGCGCGCCAGTTCCACCTGGACCACGTGTTCCGCCAGCGGACGCAGGCGCAGGAATACCTTGGCCAGCTCCTGCAGGTCCGGCGCCCCGGGCAGCAGGTCGGTGCCGCGGCCGTCCACCAGGTGGGTGACGATCAGGCGGACGATCCCCGCCGCCAGGTGCTCGGTGTCGCTACGCAACTCGCCGAGGTGATCGAGCAACGCCTCCAGCGGGATGCCGCTGCGGTACAGCTCCAGCCCGGCCTGGAACAGCCGCGGACTGGGGATCTTCATGCACTCGCCGTCGAACAGCAGCAGGCCCAGCGCCTGGGCCTTGTCGATCACCCGGTCGTTCAGTTCGTCGCCGAAGATCGCCTGGAGTTCGTCGAAGCCGATGCTGCCGGGCGTCTCCAGGTTCCACTCGCCGATGATCGCCTGGTCCAGGCCGAGCACGTGGTCGAGGTCGCGGCCCTGTTCCCAGGCCTCCAGCAATTCCTTGATGTTGGCGCTGGAATAGCCGCGTTCGAGCAACTGGTTGATCAGCCGCAGGCGCTTGAGATGGCTGTCGAAATACACGCCGACCCGGCCGCGCCGCTCCGGCGGCGGCAGCAGGCCGCGGTCCTGGTAGGCACGCACGTTGCGCACGCTGCTGCCGGCCGCGCGCGCCAGTTCGTCGACACTGTATTCGCGGGCATCCTCGGCGGACGGCTGCTCGCCACGTTGCAGCAGGCGCTGCAGGAGGGTCAGGGGTGTGCTCATGGAGGCGGATCATAACGAGGCCCGCCGAACGGCCACAACCTCCGGGGGTGCAACGCTCTTTGCCGGCGTCGGGATGCGCGGGCGCCAACCAAAGACTGGACTCGTCGGTCAGCCGCTCCTCCGGCACCGCCGCCACAACCCGGGGGAAACGTCCCGAGCCTTCTGCCCCGGGCCTTCCGGCGCCGGTAGCAAGTGCCGTAACACCGGCGTGAAGAGACTTCCCAGGGCTGGCGCAACGCCTGCTTATGGGCCAGCATCAACCATGACATCAATCAATGTCACAATAACGACAAGCCAGCCTGGAGAGAGCCATGTCCCAAGGCGCCTGGGTACCCACTCCCGACGATCTCGATCACTTCCGCCAGGTCCAGCGACTGGCCTATACCTGCTGCGAAACCATCCACGGCGAACTGCGCCCCGGCATCAGCGAGAGGGAAGCCGCGGCGCTGATGAAGACCTGGTTGCAGGATCACGGCGTCGACGACTGGTTCCACCAGCCCTTCGCCTGGTTCGGCAGCCGCACCTCGTTCAAGGGCTTCGACGGCCTGCGTCATCTCGGTGGCTTCAACCTGGCCTTCTACCCCGGCAAGCAGCGCCTGGAGGAAGGCATGCCGTTCATCCTCGACTGCGCGCCGACCCTCGGCGCCTATACCGCCGATGTCGGCTACTCCGGCGCGCTCGGCCACAACCTGTTGCAGGAGCGGCTGATGGACGACCTGCTGATACACCGACGCACCATCCTCGACCTGGTCCGCGAACGGCGCCCCCTGGCCGAAGTCAGCCAGGCGGTCGACCGGCTCTGCGTGATCCAGGGCACCCTGCCACGGCACAAGGCCTATCCCTTCGAAGTGCTCGCCCATCGCGTGGAAAAGCTCGGCAACCGCCGCGGTCCCTCGGTGGCGCGCTTCGGCGTGCGCAACCTGTACACCCTGACGCGCAACGCGCTGGTCACCGGCAAGCGCGAAGGCTGGTCGCCGCTGTGGTCCAGCGGCAAGCGCTCCGAGCACCCGCCGACGCCCGGTCTCTGGGCGGTGGAACCGCACCTGGGGCTACGCGGGGTGGGCGCCAAGTTCGAGGAACTGCTGGTAGTCACCGAAGACGACGCCTACTGGCTCGACGACGACCTGCCGCACGTCCGCCGCTGGCAGGCGCGCGGCCTGCTGCCGCAAGCACGGGAGGCCGCATGAACGCGCTCCTCGCCCTCCCCGACCTGCAGCCGGAACGGCTGTTCGTGCAGTCCGGCGACGTGCGCCTGGCGGTTCATTGCTGGGGCGCGCCGGACAACGACAAGCCGACGCTGCTGATGGTGCATGGCTACCCGGACAACCACGAGACCTGGCTGCCGCTGATCCGCCAACTGGCTGGGCGCTACCGCATCGTCGCCTACGACGTGCGCGGCGCCGGCGCTTCGGACAAGCCACGCTGGAGCCGCGACTACCACCTGCAACGGCTCAGCGAAGACCTGCAGGCGGTGATTCGCGCCACCAGCCCGGATCGCCCGGTGCACCTGCTGGCCCATGACTGGGGCTCGATCCAGACCTGGGAAAGCGTCACCGATCCGCAGTGCCGCCCGCTGATCGCGTCCTATACCTCGATCTCCGGGCCCTGCCTGGACCATGTCGGCTTCTGGATGCGCGAACACCTCAGGCAGCGCAGTCCGAAGGCCCTGAAAGCGGTATTCGGCCAGTTGCTCCACTCCTGGTACATCGCCTTCTTCCATACCCCCGTCGTACCCGAGCTGCTCTGGAGCGTCGGCCTGGCCCGGCTCTGGCCGCAGTTCTTGAAGCGCGCCGAAGGCGTCCGCCATCCACAGGTCAACCCGACCCAGGCCAGCGACGGCCGGCACGGGGTCAAGCTGTACCGCGGCAACTTCATCCGCAGCCTGTTCCGTCCGCGCAAGCGCCACACCGAAGTGCCGGTGCAACTGATCGTACCGACCCGCGACCGTTACGTCGGCGCCCAGCTGTTCCAGCACCTCAGCCTGTGGGCGCCACGCCTGTGGCGGCGCGAGGCGAGCGTCGGCCATTGGCAACTGCTGGCCGAGCCGGAGCAACTGGCCGGCTGGCTTGGCGAGTTCATCGACGCCCAGGAAACCGGCGAGTCGCCGCCGGCCCTGCAACGCGCACAGGTCCGCCCCGACGCGCGCTCGATGAGCGGCAAGCTGGTGGTGGTCACCGGCGCCGGCGGCGGCATCGGCCGTTCGACCCTGCTCAGCTTCGCCGAGCGCGGCGCCAGCCTGCTCGCCGCCGATCTCGACCTGGAAGCCGCCGAACGCAGCGCCGAACTGGCCCGCGCCCTTGGCGCCACGGCCCATGCCTACCAGGTCGACGTCGGCGATACCCAGGCCATGGAGCGCTTCGCCGAGTGGGTCCGCGACACCCTCGGAGTCCCGGATGTGGTGGTCAGCAATGCCGGCATCGGCATGGCCGGACCGATGCTCGACACCTCGCCCGCGGAATGGGAGCGCCTGCTGCGGGTCAACCTGTGGAGCGTGATCGACGGCTGCCGCCTGTTCGGCCGGCAGATGATCGCGGCGAACAAGCCGGGGCACCTGGTCAATGTCGCCTCCGGCGTGGCCTTCGCGCCGTCGCGCAACTACCCCGCCTACGCCACCAGCAAGGCCGCGGTACTGATGCTCAGCGAATGCCTGCGGGCGGAACTGGCCGGACGTTCGATCGGAGTCACCGCGGTGTGCCCGGGCTTCGTCGATACCGGCATCGTCCAGGCCACCCGCTTCGTCGGCATGGACGCCGAACGCCAGGCGCGGCGCCAGGCGAAGATCCAGCGCTTCTACAAGCGACGCCGGCTCAGCCCGGACACCGTTGGGGAAAAGCTGGTGCGCGCCGTGGAGCGCAACAAGGCGGTGGTCTCGGTGGGCAGCGAGGTGCACCTCGGCGCCCTGCAATGGCGCTTCGCGCCCTGGGCCACGCGGTTTCTCGCGCGCTTCGACCTGACTTCCTGAGAGCCTGCCATGAGCGAATTCCACCACAAGCTGGTCCAGCGCAAGGTCCGCTTCGACTTCAGCGATACCCCCCTGCACTGGGTTCCCGGCGAAGCGGAAGCGTCCCAGGTGATGAACGTCCTGCACATGCTCCTGCCTTCGGGCGAACTGTGGTTCTGCCGCCTCTACAACAAGGCCCTGCCGCTGGTTAGCGACGCCCGCCTGCGCGACGACGTGCAGGGTTTCATCCGCCAGGAAGCGATGCATTCGCGGGCCCACGACGGCGCGATCCAGCGCTACCTGAGCAGGTTCGACATCGACTCCAAGCCGTTCACCGACAAGATGGATTTCCTTTTCGAACGCCTGCTCTGCGACTACCCGCTGGGGCAGAACCGCCTGACCCGCGCCCTCGACGGCTGGTGGCTGCGCCAGCGCTGCGCGATCATCGCCGCGGTGGAGCATTTCACCTGCGTGCTCGGCAAGTGGGTGCTGGAGGCCCGGGAGCTGGATCGCCGCGGCAGCGACCCGGTGATGCTCGACCTGCTGCGCTGGCACGGCGCCGAGGAAGTCGAGCACCGCAGCGTCGCCCACGACCTGCACGTGCACCTGGGCGGCAGCTTCGTCACCCGGCAACTGACCATGCTGTTGGTCATCGCGATACTGGTCTACCTGCTCGCCGACGGCACCCGCACCCTCCTCGACCAGGACCCGAGCCTGCGCGGCGCCAAGCGCCAGGGATTCCTACGAACCTGGTGGCGGCTCGGCAA
This sequence comes from Pseudomonas sp. HMSC057H01, assembly GCF_001836405.1. Classification (NCBI taxonomy): domain Bacteria; kingdom Pseudomonadati; phylum Pseudomonadota; class Gammaproteobacteria; order Pseudomonadales; family Pseudomonadaceae; genus Pseudomonas; species Pseudomonas sp. HMSC057H01. Next base: position 40,205 of record NZ_KV828423.1, read on the forward strand.
GCAGGGCCTGCTGCCGAACCTCGCGCACACCTTCCGCGACGTCGCCCGCTACTTCAATCCCTGGTACCACCCCGAGCACGAGGCGAATACCCAGGAAGCCCTGGAATACCTGGCCAACTCGCCGGCGGCCCGGCGCGCGGCGAACGCCTGAAAACAATTCACTGGAAATACCGGCAAGCGCCGCGAAAGTTGGAACTTTCGCGGCGCTTGCCCATTGCTTACGTCAGGTCGACGTCAAACAAGGCCGGCAGACGGAAGGTAATTTCCGTAAGCCTGAAAAATGGTGCTCGATAGAATGATTGAAAATAACGGGCGCGTGAGGCGAGACTTTGCAAAAAGCCAGCCATTCTTCTGATGGCATTTTGAAGACAAGCAAAATAAAAGTAAGAAAAGTTACCCTATCGATCGGAAATTAAAGAAAGAAAAGCGAGCGAGAAGAGAATCGAGAAATACGCTCTTCGCGCCCGCCTTCGTATTTGTCCGACCTGCGGTGACTCACTGGCCAGGCAGCGTGATCTCCCGTTCCGAAACGATGATCTTGTTGACCAGGCCGTACTGCACGGCTTCTTCCGCGTTCAGCCAGAAATCGCGCTCGGTGTCGGCGCTGATCTTCTCCGGCGTCTGCCCGGTGGCTTCGGCGAAGATCCGGTCGAGGCGTTCCTTCATCCGCACGATCTCGCGGCGGTAGATCTCGATGTTGCTCGCCGGCCCCTGGATGCCGCCCGACGGCTGGTGCAGAAGGAAGCGGGTATTGGGCAGCGAATAGCGGTTTTCCTTGTCCGCCGCGGCGTAAATCAGCGCGCCGGCGCTGGCTACGCTGCCGGAACCGATCATGATGACCTTCGGTGTGATGAAGCGGATCGCGTCGAAGATCATGTCGCCGGACTCGACGTGGCCACCCGGAGAATTGACGAACATGTAGATCGGATCGTCGCTGATCGAGGCGAGGATGTGCAGCTGCTGGACGACGTCCTTGGCCATCTTCTCGTCGACCCCGCCGGTGACGAACACCTTCCTGACCTTGAGCGCGTACTCCATCAGCTTGGCGCCGATGGCGCCGTGGGAGTCGCCGCCTTCGCGGTCCTTGTCATCGGTTTTCATGCAACCTCCTGGAACTGTTGGTAATCCATCCGGCAAACCTTTCAGGGCATGCGTTCGTTGTTCGCCAGGGCGCGGATATATATCCGTTAATGCGCCTCTTCCGAGCGCCCCATTATGCATCAGCCAGACACTTTCGAAAGGCTTGCTTCAACTTCGAAAAGACCGGCGAAGGTAATCTCGTGAAGCATAGCCATGCAGGGCCGCGACGTACGTTTCCCGGAACCTAACAGATTTGTAAGTTGCCTCGTAAATACCTACCAGAATTAACAGTTAACAACGCGATTACCCTGCAAGAATTAACAGCTATTTCTTCGAGCCTGCCAAAAGTAATAGTACACCCCGCTCTTGCTTCGGGTGCCGCCGCTTCCCTGCCAACCACGCTGGCTACGGCGCGCTGAAACGTCGACGGGTGGAACCTGTCCGGCGAGGCGTGCGGTGCCCGTGTTCGCCGAATCGATGGATTGTTGAAGAGGACGCAGGGATGGTTCGTTTCGCTCGCTTGCCGCTATCGCCCTACCAACGGGACATCTGGGTCGCCGCCGCGCAGTTTCCGGAACTCGACCAGTACACCATCTTCAGCTACGACCGCTTCACCGGCGAGGTCGATACCCAGGCCCTGGAACGGGCGCTGCTGCAGGCGGCGCGAGACACCGAGGCGTTCCGCCTGCGCCTCGGCGAGACGGACGGTACGCCGTACCAGTGGCTGGACGCGGATGCCGAGTTCGAGGCGCGCCACGTCGACCTGCGCGCCGACCGCGACCCCGAGGCCGCCGTGCGATCCTGGCTGCGCGACGCCTTCCGTCACGCCTACCCGCTGGACGGCCGCAGCCTGGTGGACCTGGCCCTGCTGCATAGCGACCAGGCGCTCTACGTCTACGTGCGCACCCACCATATCGTCAGCGACGCCTGGGGCCTGCAGCTATTCCTCAGCCGGGTGCGCGCCGGCTACCTGGGCGAGCTAGGCGAGCCGCAGGCGCAGATGCCGACGGCTTCCCTCCTGGCGCAGCTCGAGACCGACGACTACTCCGGTTCGGAACAGTACCGCGACGACCGCGCCTATTTCGCCGAGGCCCTGGAGGGCCTGGAGCCGGCCCTCTTCACCCGCAGGCGCCCGGCCGGGCTGCGCCGCACCGCGCGCCACAGGCTGACGCTGGAACGCACACTGCTCGATGCGATCCGCGATCGTGGCGAATCGCCCTTCCTGTTCCTCTCCGCCGCCGTGGCGCTGTACCTGGCGCGGATCCACCAGAACGACGACGTGGTCCTCGGCGTACCGGTGCTGAACCGCGCCGACCGCGCGGCCAAGCAAGTGGTCGGGCACTTCGCCAATACCCTGCCGCTACGCATCCGCACCGCGCCGGAACAGACCGTCGACGAATTCCTGGCGCAGTTGCGCGAGGCGACCCGGACGCTGCTGCGCCACCAGAAGATGCCCCTCGGCGACCTGTTGCGCGGCGCCTCGCCACTGTTCGACACCACCCTTTCCTACATGCGCTGGCCCGCCGCCCAGGCGATCCCGAACGCCAGCGTCGAGACCGTGGCGCAGACCCACGCCCATGACCCGGACGCGTTGGCCATCTGGGTCTCCGAGTTCGACGGGCACAGCGACGCGCAGGTGGATTTCGAATACGCCTGCGATGTGTTCGACGCCGACTTCCCCATGGACGCCGCGGCGCGGCATATCGAAACCTTCCTGCGCGCCCTGGTGGAGGGCGGCGAGCGCCGCCTCGGCGAACTCGATCCGCTGTCGGCCGCCGAGCGCGAGGAACTGATCCACACCCGCAACGCCACCGACCAGGCATTCCCCGAGCAGGCTACCCTGCCCACGCTGTTTGCCGAGCAGGTGGCACGCACCCCGCAACGCACCGCGCTGCTGGAAGCCGACGGCGGCACGCTCAGCTATGCCGAGCTGGACGCCAAGGTCCAGGCCGTGGCCGACGCCTTGCGCGCAGCGGGTGTTAGCGCCGACGAGCGGGTAGCGCTACTGGTCGCCCGCGGTCCCCACCTGCTGCCGGCGATCCTCGGCGTGCAGCGCGCCGGCGGCGCCTATGTGCCGATCAATCCCGACCATCCCCTGGAGCGCGTCCGCCTGCTGCTGGAAGACTGCGGCGCCCGCGTGGTGCTGGTGGACGAACGCGCGGCGACACTCGGCGAGAGCCTCGGCGAGACGCGCGTGCTGCACCTCGAACGCCTGCCGCAGAGCACCGGCGACCTGCCGGCGGCCAACGTGGCGCCCAGCGACCTGGCCTATATCATCTATACCTCCGGTTCGACCGGCGTGCCCAAGGGCGTGATGGTCGAACACCGCTCGGTGGTCAACCGCCTGAACTGGATGCAGCGTCGTTATCCGATCGGCGAACGCGACGTGCTTCTGCAAAAGACTCCGGTGACGTTCGACGTATCCGTCTGGGAACTGTTCTGGTGGAGCTTCACCGGCGCCCGCCTGTCGCTGTTGCCGCCCGGCGCCGAGAAGGACCCGCGGGAAATGCTGCGGAGCATCCAGCGCGACGCGGTCACGGTCATCCACTTCGTGCCGTCGATGCTGACGCCGTTCCTCGACCTGCTCGACGGCGACCCGACCGCCCGCGCGGCGGCAAGCTCGCTGCGCCTGGTGTTCTGCAGCGGCGAAGCCCTCGCGCCGTTGCAGGTCGCGCGCTTCCGCCGGCTGTTCGGCGACGCCGTGCGACTGGTCAACCTGTACGGACCGACCGAGGCCACCGTCGACGTGTCCGACCATGAGTGCGCCAGCGACAACCCCACGCGGGTCCCGATCGGCCGGCCGATCGACAACCTGCGCCTGTACGTCCTCGACCGCGCGCTCAGGCCGCAGCCCCTCGGCGCCGTCGGCGAGCTATATATAGGAGGCGTCGGCGTCGCCCGCGGCTACCTGAACCGGCCGGAGTTGAACGCCGAGCGCTTCCTCGCCGACCCCTTCGTCGCCGGCGGCCGTCTCTACCGTACCGGCGACCTGGCCCGCTGGCTGGCCGACGGCAACCTCGAATACCTCGGCCGCGCCGACGACCAGGTGAAGATCCGCGGCAACCGGGTCGAACCCGACGAAGTACGCGACCGCCTCGCCGCGCTTCCCGGCGTACGCGACGCCGCGGTCGTGGCACGCGATTCGGCGGTACGCGGCACGCACCTGGTCGGCTACTACGTGGCTGCGGCGGAACTCGACGCCGGTCAATTGCGCGCCGGACTTTCGGCGACGCTGCCGGACTTCATGCTGCCAGCCTTCTTCGTGCGCATCGACAGCCTCCCGCTCAGCGCCAACGGCAAGCTCGACCGCCGGCAACTGCCGGCACCGCCGGAACAGGTGGCGGCGGTTGCGCCGCGCACGGCGACCGAGGCCGAACTGGCGGCGGTGTGGGCCGATGTCCTCGGCGTGGCGGAGGTCGGCGTGCACGACGACTTCTACGCCCTCGGCGGCGACTCGATCCTGATGCTGCGCATCCGCGCCGCCGCACAGCGGCGCGGCCTGGGCTTCGAACTCGCCGACCTGATGCGCAACCCGACGGTGGCGGGTCTTGCCGAGCGCCTGGTGCGTCCGCTCGCGGAGCGAAGCTACCAGCCGTTCGAACTGGTTTCCGAAGTCGACAAGCCGCGCCTGGAAGGGCTGGAGGACGCCTTCCCGACCAGCCGGCTGAGTCTCGGCCTGCTCTTCCATAGCCGCCAGCGCCCCGACTCGTCGGTCTACCACGACGTGTTCCACTACCGCTTCGATCTGGCCTGGGACGAAGCCGCGTTCCGCCACGCGCTGGACCGGGTGGTCGCCGCCTATCCCGCGCTGCGTTCGTCGTTCGACCTCAGCGGCGCATCCGAACCGCTGCAACTGGTGCATGCCCAGGCGCGCAGCGAACCGCTGATCCTGGACCTGCGCGGCAACCCGGAGGCCGGGACGGTGCTCGACGAGCACATCCGCCAACGCCGCTTCCATCGCTATTCGCTGCAACAGCCCGGGCTGTTCCTGTTCGCCGCGTTCGTCCGCGAGGACGGCCTGGACCTGGTGTTCAGCTTCCACCATGCGATCCTCGACGGCTGGAGCGTGGCCAACCTGATCGTCGCGCTGGTCGCCGCCTACCGTGGCGAGCCGCTGCCGAGCCCCGCGCCGGCGCTGGCCTGCCATGTCCGCGAGGAGCTGGCCGCGCTGGCTTCGCCGGCCGCCGTGGGGTACTGGACCGGGCTGCTGGAGGGCGCGAGGATGACCCGCCTCGACGGCTTCGGCGCCCACGAGCCGCAAGCCGCGCAAGGTCCGGCCAGCCATCGCGAAGCGCTGCCGGACGGGCTGCTCGAACGACTCAAGGCCACTGCGGCGCAACGCGGACTGCCATTGAAATCGCTGCTGCTCGCCGCCCATTGCCTGACCCTGCATCTGTTCTCCCGCAGCGACAGCGTGGTCACCGGCGCGATCAGCAACGGCCGCCCCGAACTGCCCGACGCCGACCGCATGGTCGGCCTGTTCCTGAATACCGTGCCGGTCCGCTCGGAGATTGCCGGGCATAGCTGGATCGAGGTAGCCGATGCGCTGTTCCGCCAGGAGCGCGACGGACACGCCCATCGCCGCTATCCGCTCAGCGCCATCCAGCAGATCGTCGGCGACGAACTGAGCAGCGCCTTCAACTACGTCAACCTGCATGTCCTCGAACCGCTGTGGCAATTGCGCGACTTCCGCGTCTGGGAAGAAACCAACTTCGCCCTGCTGGTCAACGTGATCGCCACGCCCAGCGACGGCATGTACCTGCGCATCGACAGCGACGGCCGCGGCATCAGCCGCAGCCAGGCCGCGCTGATCGGCGCGACCTTCGTCGAACTCCTGTGGCGCCTCGCCGAGCATCCCGACGAAGCCGCCGACTTCGCCTTCCTCGCCCCTCGCCGCGACGCCGCTTCCCAGCCCGAGCCGCTGGTCGACGTCGTCAGCCTGTTCGAACGCCAGGTCGAGGCGCTGCCGGGCAGCGCCGCGCTGGCCTTCGAGGAGCAACGCTGGACCTATCGCGACCTCGACCATGTGGCGCGCTGCGTGGCCACCCGCCTGGTCCGCGCCGGCGCGCGCCGCGGCGATGCGATCGGAGTGGCGCTGAACCGTTCGCCGGAGATGATCGCGACGATCTGGGGCATCCTGCGCGCCGGCCTGGTCTGCGTGCCGCTGGACGTCAGCTATCCCGCGCAGCGCCTGGCGCTGATCCTGGAGACCGCACAGCCGTTCCGGGTGGTCGCGCATCCCGAGCACGCCCATGTCGCCGCGGCGGAACGGGTGCTGCCGGTAGAGGAACTGGTCGCCGACATCGAGCCCGAGACCTTCGCCGCGCCGCAGCTCGACGAGCTGGCCATGCTGCTGTTCACCTCCGGTTCCACCGGGCGGCCGAAGGGCGTCGAGCTTAGCCACCGGATGTGGGCCAACTACACCCAGTGGCAATTGCGCGTCGCCAGCGGCGTACCGGGGCTGCGCACCCTGCAGTTCGCGCCGCTGAGCTTCGACATGGCCTTCCAGGAGATCTTCTCCACGCTGTGCGGCGGCGGCGAGCTGCAACTCATCTCCAACCGCGAGCGGATGGACCCCTCCGCGCTGCTGCATGTCCTCGAACGCCGCCAGGTCCAGCGCGTGCTGTTGCCCTTCGTCGCCCTGCAACGCCTCGCCGAGGCCTCCAACACCCTGGGCGTACGCCCCGGCGCCCTGCGCGTGGTGGTGTCCTCCGGCGAGCAGTTGCGCATCACCGAAGACGTCCGCACGTTCTGCGCGGCGATGCCCGGGCTACTGCTGGAGAACCAGTACGGTCCCACCGAGACGCACCAGGTCACCTACCACTCGCTGAGCGGCGATCCGGCGCACTACCCGGACCTGCCGCCGATCGGCCGGCCGCTGGACGGGGTCGAGGTGCAGGTGCTCGACGCCGCGCTGCGCCCGGTACCGGTCGGCGTTACCGGCGAGCTGTACTTCGGCGGCGACTGCCTCGCGCGCGGCTACCACCGCGCCCCCGAACTCACCGCCGAGCGCTTCGTCGAACATCCCTGGCGCCCCGGCGCCAGGCTCTACCGCACCGGCGACCTCGGTCGCATCCTCGGCAACGGCGAGATCGTCTGGCTCGGCCGCGCCGATACCCAGGTCAAGGTCCGCGGCTTCCGCATCGAGCCGGCCGAGGTCGAGCTGGCGATCATGCGCCAGGCCGAGCGCCAGCCGGGCCTGCGCGGCGCGGCGGTGGTGGCTCGCGAGCGCCAGGGCAACGATGCATTCCTCGCTGCCTTCCTGCTCGGCGAGCCCGAGGCGGTGGATCTCGCCGAACTGAAGCAGGCGCTGCGCAGCGAACTGCCGGAACACATGGTGCCGGCGCACTTCGCCTGGGTCGACGGCTTCGCCCTCACTCCCAGCGGCAAGCGCGACGACGCCGCCCTGCGCGCGCTGCCGCTGGAGCACGGGTCGAACATCGAGTACCTGGCCCCGCGCGACGACTACGAGCGCACCCTGGCCGGACTCCTCGGCGAGTTGCTGGATCGTCCCCGGGTAGGCATCCGCGACAGCTTCTTCGACCTCGGCGGCACCTCGCTCAGCGCGATGCGCTTCATGCTGCTGATCGAGAAGCGCTATGGCGTCGACCTGCCGATGGCCGCGCTGATCGAGACGCCGACCGTGGAGGGCCTGGCCGAACGCCTGCGGGAACGCTCGGCGGTGCGCGCCTTCGACCCGCTGGTACCGATCCGTGCCGGCGGCAGCCGCCCGCCTCTGTTCCTCGTCCACCCGCTCGGCGGCCACGTACTCTGCTACCTGCCGCTGGTCCGCGCACTGCCGCCGGACCAGCCGGTATATGCCCTGCAGGCGGCCGGCACCGGCCAGGGCAGTACGCCGCTGGCGGTCCTCGAGGACATCGCCGCCAGTTACCTCGCGGCGATCCGCCGGGTGCAGCCGGAAGGCCCCTATTACCTCGGCGGCTGGTCGTTCGGCGGCTTCGTCGCCTACGAGATGGCCCGGCAACTGCGCGCGCTCGACCCGCAGGCGGTCGCCCAACTGATCGTGCTCGACTCCATCACCGTCGACCGCAACCACGCCGGCAGCGCCAGCGACGAAGCCCTGCTGCTGTTCTTCTACTGGGAACTGGTCTGGTTCGAGCGCAGCGACGAGGAAGTCGAGCCGCTGCCTGAAGGCGCGAGCCTGGAGCAGAAACTCGACCACATCGTCGAACGCGCCATCGAGGCCGGCGTACTTCCCGCCGGCACCCCGCGCGCCACCGTGCAGCGGCTCTACGAGCTGTTCCGGGCGAGCTGGCAGGCACTCATCGGCTATCGCCCGGAAGTCAGCGACCAGGACATGACCCTGCTGCGCGCGGACGGCCCGCTGCCGCTGGCGCTGAAGCCGATGCACGACGCCGCCGGCACCCACTACGGCGACCCGAAGAACGGCTGGCAGCACTGGACCAGCGGCCGCCTCGATGTGATCGACGTACCCGGCGACCACCTGGTGCTGATGAAAGAACCCTATGTCGAGACGGTCGCGGCAGAGATCGCCGCGTTGCTCGAACCCTCCACCTCCAGCGAACGGACCCGCCCATGAGCAGACATCCCCTGAAGATCGTCATCGCCGGCGCCGGCATCGGCGGGCTCGCCGCGGCCGCCTGCCTGAAGGCCGCCGGCTTCGAGGTCGAACTCTACGAGCGGGCCAGGGAGCTGCGCGCGGTCGGCTCGGCGCTGTCGCTGATGCCCAACGCGCTGACCGCCCTGGAGAGGGTCGGCGTGCGCCCTGACCTTACCCGCGCCCAGGCCTTCGACTCGCTACGGTTCCTCACCCGGCGCGGGCGACCGATCCGCGCCATCGACTTCGGCGGCCTGGCCCGCCAGCTCGGCCAGC
>NZ_KV828423.1:49239-90794 GCF_001836405.1 Pseudomonas sp. HMSC057H01
GCCCGCCAGCTCGGCCAGCCGAGCCTGGCGATCCACCGCGCGAGCCTGCAGCAGGCGCTGCTGGAACAGGCCCGCGACTGCCGCATCGAACTGGGCGTGAGCGCCACCGGCTACCTGCGCCACGCCGACGGCGAAGGCGTCACCGTGCTCTGCAGCGACGGCCGCGAAGTGCACGCCGACGTGCTGATCGGCGCGGACGGCTTCAACTCGGCGATCCGCGCCACCATGACCGGCCCGGAGCGTCCCACCGACTGGCACTACGTGATCTGGCGCGCCACGCCGGCGTTCCGCCATCCGAAGGTGACGCCGGGCTACGTCGCCCATTACTGGGGTCGTGGGCAGCGCTTCGGTCTCGCCGACATCGGCGAAGGCAACGTCTATTGGTGGGGCACCCGCAACATGCCGGCCGAACAGGCGAAGGACTGGCGCGGCGGCAAGGCGGGCATCCAGCGCCTCTACGCCGGCTGGGCCGACGAAGTGCAGGCGGTCATCGAGGCGACCCCGGAGGCCGACATCAGCAGCCTGCCGGCCCAGGACCGACCGTTCCTCGAGCGCTGGGGCGACGGCCCGGTGACCCTGCTCGGCGATGCCGCGCATCCGATGCTGACCAGCCTCGGCCAGGGCGCCGCCATCGCCATCGAAGACGCCGCGGTGCTGGCCCACTGCCTGGCCACCATCGACGACCCGCAAGCCGCCCTGCGCGCCTACGAGAACCGCCGTCGCGACCGCGCCAGGGCGATGGTCGAGACCTCGCGGGCGCTGAGCCGCATCGAGCAGTTGGAGCATCCGCTGCGCACCGTCGCCCGCGATCTCTACTTCCGCTTCGCTCCGGAGCGAACCTTCGCCCGGCAGAACGAACTGGCACTGACCTTCCCAGGAGTCGAATGATGGCCGAGATACGACGCCCGCTGTCCGCGGTGGAACGCTGGTACTGGCTCAGCGACCAGTTCTCCGCGCTGAACGTGATTTCCCGGGTGCGGGTCCATGGCCAGTTGTCCATCGACGACCTGCGCCGCGGCCTCGACGCGCTGCAGGCGCGGCATCCGCTGCTGCGCGCGCGGATCGAGCACGATGCCGGGTTCGACCCGCGCTGGGTGCCCTGCGAGCGGCCCATCCCGCTGCGCGAGGTGCGCGGTGGTGGCGAGGAGCAATGGCTGCGGGAAATCAACGAGCGCGAATTGCCGGAACGCATCGATCCGGACAGCGGGCCACTGATCCGTACCGTGGCGATCACCACCGACGCCGGTGCCCACGACCTGCTGGTCGTGGTACCGCACATCATCGCCGACGGCACTACCGTGCTGACCCTCGCCGAACAATGGCTGGCCCTGGCCGCCGACCCCGCCGCGCAACCCTGGACCGCCAGCGCCCTGCCGCCGGCGGAGGATCTGCGTCCGCGCCGCTTCACCGGCGACGAAGGCGCGGCGCGCCTGGCCGAGCAGACCGCCCAGGACGAAGCGCTGGTCGGCCGCCACCGCCCGGGCCGGATCGAGCCGAGCAACCCGGTGCCGCTGGAAGCGCGGCGTACCCGCCTGCTGCACCGGGAGCTGGACGGCGCGCAGCTGGAACAGCTGCAACGACGCGCCCGCGAACACGGCACCACGGTACACGGCGCGCTGACCGCGGCGCTGGCCATCGCCGCCGGCCACGACCACCAGCGCCGCCCGAGCCACATCGCCATCGGCTCGCCGATCGACTTCCGCGACGAACTGGAGCCGCCGGTGCGCCCCGACGAAGTAGGCACCTACGTCGCCACGGTACCGGTGGTGCTGGACATCGCCCGACCGTTCTGGGAGGTCGCCCGCGCGCTCACCGACGACCTCGGCGAACGCCGTCGCCAGGGCCATCATTTCAACCTGGTCACCCTGGTCGCCAGCGCTGCGCCGCGCTGCATGGCCGACGCGCGGCCATTCATGGCCTTCATGGAAGCCGAAGGGCCGATCAACCTGTGCTCCTCCAACATCGGTCGCTATCCGTTCCCCGAGCGGATCGGCGCCTTGCGCCTCTCCGACGCGCAGTTCCTCACCGGCATCTCGGTGAACGGCTACTTCGTGGCCGCCATCAACTCCAGCCATGGCCGGCTGTTCTGGAACTTCACCTATATCGACGAAGCGGTCCCCGGCGAACGCGCCGAACGCCTGGCCGAAGATTGCCTGGGCACCCTGCTGTCGGCGATCCACGCCCCCCAACGATCCGCCCTCGAGGAGCAATGACATGTTATTCACCAGCAAACCTCTCTCGCCCCAGGGCCGCCACGTACTGATCACCGGCGCCTCCAGCGGCCTCGGCCGGGAAACCGCGCTGCACCTGGCCGAACAGGGTTTCCAGGTGATCGCCGGGGTGCGCCGCCAGGAGGATGGCGAGCGCCTGGCGAACGCCTGCCCGTCCGGCCGGATCAGCACGCTGCTGATCGATGTCACCGACGAGGAATCCATTGGCCGGGCCGCCGCGCAGGTGGCGGAGAAAGTCGGCGATACCGGGCTCTGGGGCCTGGTGAACAACGCCGGGATCTGCATTTCCGCGCCGCTGGAATGCGTCTCCAGCGACCTGCTGCGGCGCCAGCTGGAAGTCAACCTGATCGGCCAGCTCGCGGTGACCCGGGCGATCCTGCCGCTGCTGCGCCGTGGCGGCGCGGCGCGCCTGGTGAACGTCACCTCGGGCCTCGGCTCGGTCGCCATTCCCTACCTGGGCGCCTACTCCGCCGCGCAGTTCGCCAAGGAGGGAGTGAGCGACGCCCTGCGCCGCGAGCTGGCGCCCATGGGCATCCAGGTCTCGGTGGTCAGCCCCGGGGCGATCTGGACGCCGATCTGGGGCAAGATCGCCAGCGAGGGCGAGCGCGCCCTGGCCGACGCCCCCGACGCCGTCGCCGACCTCTATCGCGATACCTACCTGCGCTTCCTCCAGGCCAACGAGGACGGCGCGCGCAACAGCGCGACCAAGCCCGCCGACGTCGCCGCCGCGGTGCATGCCGCGCTCACCGCGGCCAAGCCGCGGACCCGCTACCGGGTCGGCGCCGACGTGCGCCGCGGCACCCTGCTGGCGCGGCTGCTGCCCGATAGCGTGATCGACGGGATGTTCCGCCCCATCGTCACCGCCGCCCCGGCGGCGAAGGAGGAGCAACGTGCCTGATCGCAAACTGAGACTGGGCGAGGAACTGATCTCGCCACTGCACGCGCTCTACGACGGCCTGCAGGTGGACGGCGCGCCGCGTCCCGCGCATCGCGCCGCCGAGCATCCGGTGTGGGTGGTGACGCGCTACCGCGACGCGCGCAAGGTCCTCAACCATCCGGGCGTCCGCCGCGACGCCCGGCAGGCCGCCGAACTCTACGCGAAGCGTACCGGCAGCCCGCGCGCGGGGATCGGCGAGGGACTCAGCCACCACATGCTCAACCTCGACCCGCCGGACCATACCCGCCTGCGCTCGCTGGTCGGCCGCGCCTTCACCCCGCGCCAGGTGGAACGCCTGCAACCGCATATAGAACGGATCACCGAGGAATTGCTGGACGCCATGGCCGGCCGCGAACAGGCCGACCTGATGGCCGACTTCGCGATCCCGCTGACCATCGCGGTGATCTTCGAGCTGCTGGGCATTCCCGAGGCCGAGCGCGAACACGCCCGCCAGTCCTGGGAGCGCCAGGCGGAACTGCTGTCGCCGGAGGAGGCCCAGGCCCTGGCCGATGCGCAGGTCGACTACCTGCGCGTGCTGCTCGAGGCCAAGCGCCGGCAGCCGGCCGACGACGTCTACAGCGGGCTGGTGCAGGCCGCCGACGAGAGCGGCCAACTGAGCGAGGCGGAACTCGTCTCCATGGCCCACCTGCTGATGATGAGCGGCTTCGAGACCACCATGAACATGATCGGCAACGCGCTGGTCACCCTGCTGGTCAACCCGGAGCAACTGGCGTTGCTGCGGGCGCAGCCGGAACTCCTGCCCAACGCCATGGAAGAACTGGTCCGCCACGACAGCCCGGTGCGCGCCTCGATGTTGCGCTTCACCGTGGAAGACGTAGAACTGGACGGGGTCACCATTCCCGCCGGCGAATACATCCTGGTCTCCAACCTGACCGCCAACCACGACGCCGAGCGCTTCGGCGATCCCGACCGCCTCGACCTCACCCGCAACACCGATGGCCATCTCGGCTACGGCTTCGGCGTGCACTACTGCGTCGGCGCCTCGCTGGCCCGGCTGGAGGGGCGGATCGCCATCCAGCGCCTGCTCGCGCGCTTCCCCGACCTCCAGTTGGCGGTGCCCCACGCGGAACTGCAATGGCTGCCGATCACCTTCCTCCGAGCCCTGATCAGCGTGCCGGTGCGCACCGGATGCAGCGCCCCGGCGAACACCGCCTCCCACGCCAACCCGATCGAGAGGATCGCCCAATGAATGCCAAGGAAATTCTCGTCCACAGCCTGCGCCTCCTGGAAAACGGCGATGCCCGTGGCTGGTGCGACCTGTTCCATCCGGAAGGCGTACTCGAATTCCCCTACGCCCCGCCGGGCTGGAAGACCCGCTTCGAGGGCCGCGAAACCATCTGGGCGCACATGCGCCTGTTTCCCGAGCACCTGACCGTGCGCTTCACCGACGTGCAGTTCTACGAGACCGCCGACCCCGACCTGGCCATCGGCGAATTCCATGGCGACGGCGTGGCCACCGTTTCCGGCGGCAAGCTGGCGCAGGACTACATCTCGGTGCTGCGCACCCGCGACGGACAGATCCTGCTCTACCGCGACTTCTGGAATCCGCTGCGGCACCTCGAGGCCCTGGGCGGGGTCGAGGCCGCCGCCAAGATCGTCCAGGGAGCCTGAGCCATGCCGCGCGCCGCCGTGGTCTGCGGCCTGGGCAGCTACCTGCCCGAGGCCGTGCTCAGCAACGACATGCTCGCCGCCGAGCTGGACACTTCCGACGCCTGGATCAGCAGCCGCACCGGCGTGCGCCAGCGGCATATCGCCGGCGACCTCGGCAGCGGCGACCTGGCCCTGCGGGCGGCCTCCGCCGCGCTCGCCTCGGCGGGGCTGGAGCGAGTCGACGCGGTGGTGCTGGCAACCAGCACCGGCGACTTCTGCTGCCCGGCCACCGCGCCCAGGGTCGCGGCGCGCCTGGGGTTGGTCGGCGCGCTCGCGTTCGACCTGTCCGCCGCCTGCACCGGCTTCGTCTACGGCCTGGCCAGCGTCGGCTCGCTGATCAGCGCCGGGCTGGCGGACAGCGCGCTGCTGGTCGGGGTGGACACTTTCAGCCATACCCTCGACCCCGCCGATCGCTCGACCCGCGCACTGTTCGGCGACGGCGCCGGAGCGGTGGTGCTGCGTGCCGGCGATGCCGAGGAAGAAGGCGCGCTGCTGGCCTTCGACCTCGGCAGCGACGGCCACCAGTTCGACCTGCTGATGACCCCCGCCGTGAGTCGCGCCGAACGCAGTTCCGGACAGGCCTCCAACTACTTCCGGATGGACGGCAAGGCAGTGTTCGGCCAGGCGGTGACGCAGATGAGCGACTCGGTGCGGCGGGTGCTCGACCGGGTCGGCTGGCAAGCTTCGGACCTCCATCACCTGGTCCCGCACCAGGCCAACACACGCATTCTCGCGGCGGTCGCCGACCAGCTCGACCTTCCCGTCGAGCGAGTGGTGAGCAACATCGCCGAGGTGGGCAATACCGTCGCCGCCTCGATTCCCCTGGCCCTGGCCCACGGCCTGCGCCAAGGCATCCTGCGCGACGGCGGCAACATGGTCCTCACCGGTTTCGGTGCCGGACTGACCTGGGGTTCGGTCGCCCTGCGCTGGCCGAAGATCGTTCCGACAATGGACTGAAGAGGGAAGAACAATGCCCAACGACATGGAAGACCATCTCCTCACCGTGCTCAGCGTCGCCAGCGGCGTGCCGAAGGAGGAAATCAGCCGGGACAGCAGGATGGAAGACCTGGCTTTCGATTCGCTGGTGGTCAGCGAGCTGTCGCTGAAGCTGCGCAAGGAGTTCGGCGTCACCGGGGTCGACGACGAACTCGACCTGCTGGAAACGGTGGACGAACTGTTCCAGCTGGTCGAGAAGCACCGCGCCGCCTGAGGCCAGCGAACGCCGGCGCTCCGTCGCTTCTCTGCCAGGCGAAGGCGGTGCCGGGACACGGGAACGCGCATCGCCTTCGATCAACCAACACCAGAGCGAGATTCGCTGGAGGAAGAGGTGAGTCAGAACATGGATCTCACGATCGGGACGCATCGGGAGTCGGCTTTCTACGAGCTGGAGTTCGGACCGAGGACGATAATGACCCTGGCCAACTTTCCGGACGACGTGCTGCCGTTGTTGCAAATGGAAAGCCTGATGACCTTCGAGGCGATGGCTTACCTGCGCTGCGACGCACTGGTCGAGCTAGGCTGCTACGACGGCCGGGCGCTGGAAATCGCGCGCCTGCTCAATGCCCGCTATCTCGGCGTCGACCTCGACCAGCGGGCGATCGAGACGCTGCGCACGCGGATCGAGCGCGAGGGCATGAGCGATCGCGCGGACACGGTGGTCGACGACATCCTCAACCACACCAGGCGCGGTGCCTCGGTCGGCTCGCGCGCACTCTACCTGCTGCCGTTCAACCTGCTGGGCAACTTCCGCGAGCCGAAACGGCTGCTCGACTCCCTCGCCGAGCGCAGCGTGGCGGCGGTGGTTTCGGTGTTCGGCGACAGCGCCGAGGCCACCCGCGTCCGCCAGAGCTACTACCGCCGTTGCGGGGTGCAGGGCCTGGAGCTGCACGCGCGGGACGACGGCACCGTGTTCACCGGCAGCGACGGCTTCTACTCGCGCTCGTATTCGCGCGCCTGCCTCCACGCCCTGCTCGCCGAGTGCGGGCTGACCGTGGTGCGCAGCGCTTCGAACCTGTTCGCCCACTGCGTGACGGTGCTGCCCGAAGGCGCCGACCAGGGCTTCGGTTCGTCGGCGGCATGAGTCGCCGTCGTGCATTCATCGCGCAGCCACGGCACGGGCAGCTCGCCGTGGCTCGCTTCATCGTCGTCTGAACCGCTCGGGAGCTGGAAACATGCCTTTGATTGTCTACGTGCTCGGTGCCGCGATCTTCGCCCTGACCACCAGCGAATACATGGTCGCCGGGCTGATGCCGGCGCTGGCCGCCGAATTCGGCGTGTCCTTCGCCGCGATCGGCTACCTGGTCACCTTCTACGCCGGCGCGATGGCGCTCGGCGGCCCGCTGCTGACCACCGCCCTGCTCCGCGTGCCGCGCAAGAACGCCCTGCTCGGCCTGATCGCGCTGTTCGTGGTCGGCCAGGTCATCGGCGCCCTGGCGCCGGGCTATGCGGTGATGGTCGCGGCGCGACTGGTCACCGCGGTCGCCGCCGCGGCCTTCTTCGGCGTGGCGCTGACCGCCTGCGCCGAACTGGTCGAAGGCAACCAGTTCGGCCGCGCGTCGTCGCTGGTGCTCGGTGGCCTGATGGTCGGAACCGTGCTTGGCCTGCCCGTCGCCACCTGGCTGGGCGAATGGTACGGCTGGCGCGCGAGCTTCTTCGCGGTGGCGCTGGTGGCGGTGCTGGTCGGCCTGCTGGTGTTGCAGCTGATGCCGGCGATCCCGGGGTCGGCGGGCAGCGGCTCGCTGCGCGAGGAACTGAAGGTGTTCAGGAACGCCCATCTATGGTGGGTCTACGCCACCAGCCTACTGCTGATCGGCGCCACCTTCGCCGGCTTCACCTATTTCGTGCCGATCCTCACCGAGGTCAGCGGCTTCTCCGCCTCGACCGTACCGCTGCTGCTGGTGGTCTACGGCCTGGCGACGCTGGTGGGCAACAACATCGTCGGCCGCCTGGCCGACCGCCATACCATCGCGGTCCTGGCCTTCGGCCTGCTGGCGGCCATCGCCGCGATGGTGGCCTTCGCCCTGTTCGGACAGGTTCCGGCGGTAGCGGTGGCGGCGCTGGTGGTGATCGGCCTGACCGGGGT
Source organism: Pseudomonas sp. HMSC057H01 (assembly GCF_001836405.1). Lineage (NCBI taxonomy): Bacteria > Pseudomonadati > Pseudomonadota > Gammaproteobacteria > Pseudomonadales > Pseudomonadaceae > Pseudomonas > Pseudomonas sp. HMSC057H01. Next base: position 57,161 of record NZ_KV828423.1, read on the forward strand.
GTCGATGAACCCAGCGCTGGTGACCCGCGGCGCACGTGTCGGCCATAACAACATGCTGGTCAACTCGGTGCACACTGCCTGCATCATGCTCGGCGTGATGGCCGGTTCCTGGATCGGCGGCCTGGGCATCGCCGGCGGATTCGGCCTGCAGGGCGCGCTCTGGGTCGGCGCGGCCCTCGGGGTGCTGGCGCTGCTGACCCTGCTGCCGGAGCTGCGCTTCGCCCGCGCCCCGGTGGGCGGGGCGCTGGGCCGCTGAGCGGGATCCCTCAGGCGCTGCGCGCCAGCCAGCGGCAGTAGCCGGCGACGCCCTCTTCCAGGCTCTGGAAATCGTCGCGGTAGCCCGCCTCGCGCAGCAGCTCCAGGTCGGCGCAGGTGTGGCTCTGGTAGCGCGCCCGCAGCGACTCGGGGAACTCGCGGTAGCCGAGCAGGCCGCTTTCCACCGCCTGCTGCAGCGACAGGGGCGGCTGGTCGGCATTGGCGCGGACGCTATTGATCACCGCCAGGGCGACCTCGTTGAAGGTCCGCGCCTGGCCGCTGCCGAGGTTGAAGATTCCCGAACGCTGCGGATGATCGAAGAAATGCAGGTTGACCCGCGCCACGTCCTCCACCGCGACAAAGTCGCGCAGGTGGCCGCCGGGCGGGAAGCCACCGTGTTCGCCGAACAGTTCGACCCGCCCGTCGCGGCGCAATTGCTGGTAGCAGTGGTAGGCCACCGAGGCCATCCGCCCCTTGTGTTCCTCGCGCGGCCCGTAGACGTTGAAGTAACGCAGGCCGACCACCTGGCTGCGCGCCTGCGGCAGCGCCCGCCGCACACGCTGGTCGAAGAGGAACTTGGAATAGCCGTAGACGTTCAGCGGCCGCTCGTACTGGCGCGCCTCGCGGAAGGTCCGGCCGGCTCCGTAGACCGCCGCCGACGAGGCGTAGAGGAACGGCACGCCGAGTTCCAGGCTGCTTTCCAGCAGGCGGCAACTGTAGCGGTAGTTGTTCTCCATCATGTAGCGGCCATTGCTTTCCAGGGTGCTGGCGCAGGCACCCTGGTGGAACAGCGCGCGGACCGTGCCGAAGTCGCCGCGGGCGTAACGCTCGAGGAAGTCGTTCTGGTCCAGGTAGTCGGCGATATCGGCGTCCGCCAGGTTGCGGAACTGCTCGCCGTCGGTGAGATCGTCCACCGCGATGATGTCGGTCTCGCCGCGCCGGTTCAGCGCCTGCAGCAGATTGCTGCCGATGAAGCCGGCGGCGCCGGTGACGATGATGCTCATGGGCACTCCCTTCGACAGGATGAATGCCCCCAGGCTATGCCTATGCGCCGTGCCGCCCGTTGACCTGCAACAAGCCATGGGCGGACGGCAGCGGTTCAGCGGGAAGGACGATCGTTGTGCCCGAGGTCGCGTTGCGGGTCGATGCGGTCGCGAACCCGCTGCTTGAGCGCCTTGGCCTCGGGGAAGCCGCCGTCGGCCTTGCGCTCCCAGACCTGCACGCCGTCGCAGGTGATACGGAAGACGCCACCGGTTCCGGGCTCCAGGCAGACTTTTCCGAGATCGTCGGCGAAGGTGCTGAGCAGTTCCTGGGCCAGCCAGGCGGCACGCAGTAGCCACTGGCACTGGGTGCAATAGGTGATGACGATTTCGGGCTTGGCGGTGGGCATGTCGGCGGCTCAGGGGAAACGGTCGCGCCTATAATAGCCGCCTTTTCACCCGGCTCCGGATCGTTCTCATGCGCCGCCTGCTGCTCGTACTGCTGCTCCTGCTTCCCCTGTCCGCCCTCGCCACGGAGGCCCGGCCGAAGATCGGCCTGGTCCTCTCCGGAGGTGCCGCCCGTGGCCTGGCCCATATCGGCGTGCTCAAGGCCCTCGACGAACAGGGCATCCAGATCGACGCCATCGCCGGCACCAGCATGGGCGCGGTGGTCGGCGGCCTGTACGCCTCCGGCTACACCCCCGCCGAACTGGAGCGCATCGCCCTGGAGATGGACTGGCAGCAGGCGCTGTCCGACGCGCCGCCGCGCAAGGACGTGCCGTTCCGGCGCAAGCAGGACGACCGCGACTTCCTGGTCAAGCAGAAGATCAGCTTCCGCGACGACGGCACCCTCGGCCTGCCGCTGGGGGTGATCCAGGGCCAGAACCTGGCGATGGTGCTGGAAAGCCTGCTGGTGCACACCAGCGACAACCGCGACTTCGACAAGCTGGCGATCCCCTTCCGCGCCGTCTCCACCGATATCGCAACCGGCGAGAAAGTGGTGTTCCGCAAGGGCCACCTGCCCCAGGCGATCCGCGCCAGCATGTCGATCCCCGCCGTGTTCGCCCCGGTGGAGATCGACGGCAGGCTGCTGGTGGATGGCGGCATGGTCGACAACATCCCGGTGGACGTGGCGCGCGACATGGGCGTGGACGTGGTGATCGTGGTCGACATCGGCAACCCGCTGCGCGACCGCAAGGACCTGAGCACCGTGCTCGACGTGATGAACCAGTCGATCACCCTGATGACCCGGAAGAACTCCGAAGCCCAGCTGGCCACGCTCAAGCCCGGCGACGTGCTGATCCAGCCGCCGCTGTCCGGCTACGGCACCACCGACTTCGGCCGCGTGCCGCAACTGATCGACGCCGGCTACCGCGCCACCACGGTGCTCGCCGCGCGCCTCGCCGAGTTGCGCAAGCCGAAGGACCTCAACAGCGAAGCGCTCGACGTGGCGCGCACGCCGAACCAGCGCAAGCCGGTGATCGACGCGATCCGCGTGGAGAACAACTCGAAGGTCAGCGACGAGGTGATCCGCCACTACATCCGCCAGCCGCTCGGCACGCGCCTCGACCTCGGCCGCCTGCAGGACGACATGAGCACCCTCTACGGCCTCGACTACTTCGACCAGGTGCAGTACCGGGTGGTCAAGGAGAAGAAGCTCAACACCCTGGTGATCCACGCCACCGGCAAGAAAGGCGGCACCGACTTCCTTCGCCTGGGCCTCAACCTGTCCGACGACATGCGCGGCGAAAGCACCTTCAACCTCGGCGGCAGCTACCGCATGAACGGCCTCAACCGGCTCGGCGCCGAGTGGCTGACCCGGGTCCAGCTCGGCGACCGCCAGGAACTCTACAGCGAGTTCTACCAGCCGCTCGACGTCGGCTCACGCTACTTCGTCGCGCCCTTCCTGTTCCACGAGGCACAGAACGTCGACGTCACCGAGAACAACGACCCGCTGCTGCGCTATCGCCTGGAGCGCTACGGCTACGGCCTCAACGTCGGCCGGCAGATCGCCAACAACGGCGAAATCCGCCTGGGCGCGGTGCAGGCCTACGGCAAGGCCGACGTACGCATCGGCGACCCGAGCCTGCCGGACATCGACTTCACCGAGGGCTACTACGAACTGAAGTACTCGTTCGACACCGTCGACGACGTCAATTTCCCCCACGAGGGCGAGGAGATCGGCCTGACCATGCGCCGCTACGACAAGTCCCTCGGCTCGGACGACAGCTACCGGCAGTGGGACCTGCGGCTGAACAAGGCGCTCAGCTTCGGCGCCGACACCTGGGTGTTCGGCGGCGGCTACGGGCGCACCCTGGACGACGCCGAGGTGGTCACCTCCAGCTTCACCCTCGGCGGCGCCCGCGAGCTGTCGGGCTTCCGCCGCGATGCGCTGTCCGGGCAGAACTACAGCCTGGGGCGGATCGTCTATTACCGGCGCCTCACCGAACGTTCCTTCCTGCCGCTGGACTTCCCGCTGTACCTGGGCGGCAGCATCGAGCGCGGACGCATCTGGAACAACGACAACGAATACGACAGCGGCTACATCAACGCCGCCAGCCTGATGATCGGCTTCGATACGCCGCTGGGGCCGCTGACCTTCAGCTACGGGATCAACGACGAGAACTTCAAGGCGTTCTACCTGAACCTCGGGCAGAACTTCTGAGCGAAGTTCAGGCGATCAGCGCCAGCAACTCGCGCGCCTCGGCCTTCTGCCACGGGTCGCCGTGCGCCACCACCAGGCGCAGGATGCGGCTGGCCTGGTCGAGATCGCCGCTGTCGATGCAGGCGCGGGCCCGGTCCAGGCTGGCCGAGGCCTCCTCCGGCGGCACCGTGGCCGGCTCCGGCTGGTCGAGTTCGAGGTGTTCGTACTCGGCGACATCCGGCAGTTCATGGAGATTGCTCTCGAACGCCAGGGGCTCCTCCGCCGGTTCCGCCTTGCCGGCAGCGGCGCGGCGCGGCAGGTCGGGGTTGTCCAGGGGATTCTCCAGGGCGCCCCAGTCGAGATCGAGATCGAGGTTGAGGTCGCCGAAGCCGTCGGCGCCCGAGGTCGCATCCGGCTGCTGCGCGGCGGGCGGCTCGGCCAGCGGCAGGTCGCTCCAGTCGTCGTCCTTGGTTGCCGCCGGCGTCTCGGTCGCCGGCATCTGTAGCAGCGCCGGGTAGCGTCCGCGCAACTCGTCGATGGCCTCCGGGTTGCCGCCACTGGCCAGGGTTTCCTCGGCCAGCGCGTCGAAGCCGGCCGCATCGCCCAGCTCAGCCAGCACCAGCAACAGCTTCATCCGCGCGCTCAGGCGCTGCGGCTGCTCGGCGAGTACCTGACGCAGCAGGTCGCGGGCCTGTCCGTAGCGACCGTAGGCGATATAGATGTCGGCGCCGTCCAGCTTGTCCGCCGCAGCCATGGCGGCGCGCGGAGCGGCGGCCGGAGCAGGCGGAGGAGACGGCGGCGGGCTGGAGGGAACGGCGACCGGCGGCCTGGCCTGTTCCTCGACCTTTGCCGGCGCCGGTGCGGCCGCCGGGGGGCGCGGCGCACGCCGCAGCGGCAGGTTCAGGGCGACCCGGCGCTTCGGTTCGACCGCCGGGACAGGAGTCTCTTCGCGGCGGCGACGCAACAGCAATACGCCGAGCAGGGCGAGGACCAGCAGCAGGACGATCATCCAGCGCCAGTGCTGCGAGTCCGTCGGCGTTTCAACCGGTTGCGCAACCGAAGGCGCGGCCGCGGCGGGCGGCGGCGCCGCGGGCCGCACCGCCTGGCGCCGGGCCAGTTGCTGTTGCAGTTCGGCGACCTGGCGATCGCGCTGCTGCAGTTGTTCCTGCAAGGCCTGCAACTGGCGTTGCAGATCGTCCATCCGCTGGCTCAGTTCCTCCCGTTGCCGGGCCAGCGCCTCGGCCTCGGCATCCGCCTGGCGCTGCGCCTCGACGAGAGCCGCCGGAGCGTTTTCCACCACGGCGGCATCGGCTGGCGGCAGGACTTCCACGGCCGCCTCCTTCACGGCGCCGGGCGCGCCTCGCTCCGGCTGGTAGCCGGCCGGCAGACGCAGCCGCGCGCCGGCCTTGAGCCGGTGCCGGTCGGCATTGACGAAGGCCTGCGGATTGAGCTGGTACAGGGCCTCCATGAGTTGCGCGCGATCGGCGTTGCCGGCACCACGCAGGCGTCCGCTGATGGCCCAGAGGTTGTCGCTGGGGCGAGTCAGGTAGTCGTCGCCCGGCTCCAGCAGTGCCGGGTCTACGACGACCGCGGCACTACGCGGCGCGGGCGCCGGCGTCGAGGATTGCCGCTGCGGCTCGATCCCGCTGCGCGCGGCCGGAAGCATGCGCGGCGTATAACCGAGCGGATCGAGCAGTACGGTGAATTCGCGGACAATGCGGCCGTTGGGGCGGGCCACCTCCACCAGGAAATTCAGGTAGGGCTCCTGCACCGGTCGGCTCGAGGACACATGGATGCGATTGCCACCGCGCCCCTGGAGCACCAGACTGAAACGCAGCTCGTTGAGGAACTGCAAGCGTTCCACCCCGGCCGCGGCGAAGACGTCGGCGCCCGCCAGGCGGACCTCGATCTCGTCCGCGCCGAGATCGCCGACGTCAAGCAGTTCGATATCCGCATCCAGCGGCTGGTTGAGCGCCGAATGCAGGGTGATGTCTCCCACTCCCAGGGCGCTCGCCTGCCCGGCCAACAGGCACGACCAGGCACACAACATGACACGCAAGGCTTTACCGGGCATTCCGTTCTTTTCTCCGCACTTCGAGCACACAGCCGGCCAGCGGTCGACTGCTACATCTATTTCACGTTAGCCCGAATTTCGCCCCGTACAGGGCTGAACGCACCACATGGCGCAAGACATGGCTTTTTGCCATCACTGAATAGAGGAATGCCGTGGAAACGGTCAAGATTTTTCGTCAGAAAACCGACGAAAACCTCTGTAGAGGGCTTTCGGACGAAAGCCCAGGAGGTGATGCCATAAAAATGGCGATTCTAGCGGAATTTCGTGACGCAGTGCTCAGCGCTTTTCCAGGTTCGCCAGGATTCGCAAGAGCACCTGCTGGCACAGCGCCTGCTCGGACTCGTCGATGCCGGTCAGTACGTCGTTGCGAACGCTGGCGGCGATGGCCTCGATATCGGCGATCAGCACATCGGCCTTGGGAGTCAGCACGATGTGCTTGGCCCGCCGGTCCTCCGCCACCGCCAGGCGCCGTACCAGGCCCTGGGACTCGAGGCCGTCGAGCAGTCGCGCCAGGGTCGGGCCTTCGACCCCCACCGATTGGGCCAACTCGCGCTGGGTGGGCGAATCGCGATGGCGCGCCAGATGCAACAACACCAACCAGCGCGCCTGGGACAGGCCGAGGTGACTGAGGCGGCGGTCGAGTTCAGCGCGCCAAGCACGGGAAGTCTGGGCTAGCAAGGTGCCGAAATAGTGCTTGTCTGTCTGAGCCATAGGAAAAAGGAGGTCCGATATTTCATTTGACTAATTATTAGTCGGCTAATAATGCCCGTCCAATTTTCCCTCGTACAATGACAAATTGTCGCACGATATGCCCAGGCCAGGCCCCGTCTACCACTTGGCGTACTGGTCCTCGACGAAGCCCCAGAGCCGCTCGATCCTCACCTCGGCACGACCTCGCGGACGCAGCACACCGCTGAAACAACCGAATATCTGCTTGAAGTTGCTCGCCAGCAGACCGAGGTTCAGCCGCTCCTGGTGCATGCCGTGGGCCTCGAAGCGCAGCTCTACCTGGCCATCGTATGAACGGATGGTCCAGGGCCGCAGCGGCTGGTCGCGGTCGAAGTCGAAGCGCACGCTGTCGACCTTCAGCAGTTCGCCGTCCAGCCAGTAGCAGTTCTCGGTGAAGCTGGTCTCGTTGACCCCGCACGACAGGTTCAGGCCGACCCGCAAGCCGTCCGCCTCGCCGGACAGGCAAGCCCAGTTCCAGAAGGTTTCCGGGCGCATGTAGCCCGCCGACCAGTCGTGATGGGCGAAGGCGTCCAGCGCCTGCAGGTCGTGGTCGCCGAGGGCGCTGCGCACGTCGCCGCGACAGCGCACGCCGGCCACCTTCTGCGCATAGACCCAGCCGTTCACCGCGGTCGGCGTACACAGGCACATCGGCTGGAAGCTCGGCGCCTCCTCGCTGAAGCAGGCGTCGATGCGGGTGCCATCGTCGAGTTCCACCAGCAGGCGTTTCTCCCGGGGAGCCGTACGGTTCTCCAGGCGCAGCAGGTTGCGCCCCTGGCGCAGTTCGCAGACGCCGTCGTCCGGGGTCTGGGAAAACCGGGTTCCGAACCCCAGCGGCAGCTTGAAGCGCCGCTCCAGCATGCGTCCGCTGGAAGGCTGGTAGAGGTAGACGAAGCCGACGCCAAGCAAGCTCAGCTGGGCCAGGGCGCAGCCGCCGATCAGCTCCGGGCTGATCAGGCCGAAGTACTGGAACTGATGGAAGCGTCGCCATTTGCCCAGGGCCCCCACGCGCCGGCCCATCGGCGAACGGAAGTCGAAATCGCGGTAATTGATGTGCTGCGGGGCACTCGGGAAGATGCCGTAGTGCGGTTGGCCGTTGGCCTGGATCAAGCGCTGCATGGGGTCCGTCCGGAAGTCGTCTCGCGGCGGGGCCGGCAGCTCTGCGAAGAGCGGCCGTGCCTGCCATTTTTTCCTGTCGAACCTAGCATTCGCCGCTTCGTCCCGCAGTCACCGGCGGCGCCAGCCACAGGGACAAAATCGGCCATGGACTCAGGCCACCACCTGATTGCGGCCGAATGCCTTGGCTTCGTAAAGCGCGCGATCGGCATGCTCGTAGAGATCGTAGAGGCGCTTCAGGTCGTTGCCCGGGGTCGGCCACAGGCAGGACACGCCGACCGACAGGGTCACTTCGCGCGCCGTGTCCGACGCCTCGTGCTCCATGCGCAGCGCCTGGACCTGTGCGCGCAGCGCTTCCGCGCGCAGCCTCGCCTCGTGCTCGTTGGCGCCGTACAGCAACAGGGCGAACTCTTCGCCGCCCAGGCGCACCGCCATGTCCAGCGGACGCCTGGCATTCGCCTCGAACACCGCGCCGATGCGCTGCAGGACCGCATCGCCAGCCTGGTGTCCGTAGCGGTCGTTATAGGCCTTGAAATGGTCGACGTCGCAAAGCAGCAGCGCCAGGGTCTTCTGTTCGCGCTGGGCCTGGCGCCAGAGGCGGTCCAGGTGCTGGTTGAAGCTGCGCCGGTTGTGCAGGCCGGTCAGGCTGTCGTGGTCGGCCATCACCCGCAACAGGCGGCTGATGAGGAAATGCTCGCGCGACTTGAACTCCAGCAGGTAGCAGCCGACCGCGCCGATCAGGTTACCGAACAGCAGGAACAGCAGGTTGTTGCCCAGCGGCTCCTGGGTACCCGCCCACCACTCGAAACCCAGGTAGGCGAGCAGCACGACCAACGCACAGCTCAATGCCTGCGACAACCGCAGGCCGGCGAGGAAATAGGCGGCGAAACTGACCAGCAGCAGGCCTTCGTAGGGATAGCCGGGATCCGCCCGATGCGCCAGGCCGACCACCGCCGCCGCACCGACGCCAAGGGCGAGGACGCAGGCGATGCTCAGCGGCACCATCAGCTGGATGTGCCGGCGCAGCATGATCAGGCAGCCGCAGACCAGTAGCAGGACCAGCACGCCAAGGCGCACCGCCAGTACGCCCCACAGCGGAGGACCAGCGAGGATCAGCAGGTCGATGCCGATGAACGCCAGCCAGACGAGCATGCCGACGCTGAGGGCGATGCGTTTCAGCGCGAAGCTGTCCTCCAGCATGTAGCGCCGGTAGTCACGCTCCAGTTCGGGAAGGAAACGCAGGCCGCGGAAACCGCGGTTCAATTGGTCCGCATAGAGGTTGGAACGGGAGTCGTCCAACCGGTCCTTCTGTGTCACGCACACCTCTTCTCTTGGAGGGCTTGGCGTCACAGTAGACGCTTGCGAAGGAGGTCACAAGATTGGCGTCAGAAAATACCGGCAAATGGCCATATCACGACTCCAGTTCCACCTGCAGGGCGGCGCGCACGCAGTGCAGCACGCCACTCGGCACCCGCTTGCCGAAACGCTCCTCCAGCGCCGCCACCGGCGGCAGTTCGCCGTCTTCCTCGAGGAAGGCGTCCTGGATTTCGCCGAGGAGTTCCTCGGGCAGATCCAGCGCCTGCTCCAGGCTCACCTGCTGACCGGCGATGGCCTCGGCGAGCATCGCGTAGACGTTCTTCTCGCTGCAATTGAGCTGGCGGGCTATCTGCGCCGGGGTCATCCCCGCACAGGCCAGGCTGGCCAATTCGTGGCGCAGGTCCTGCGGCGGCGCGGCGGGCGCCGCCGGCGAGTCGGTGAGGACATCGAGGAAGGCCTGGCCGTAGCGCTCCAGCTTGCGCGCGCCGACCCCGCTGACCTGGGCCATGTCGGATAGCGAGCGCGGCTGGCTGCGGAGCATTTCCAGCAGGGTCGCGTCGGGGAAGATCACATAGGGCGGCACCGAATGCTCTTCGGCCAGCTTGCGCCGCAGCGCGCGCAGGGCCTCCCACATTTCCCGCTCTTCGCTGCGCACCAGTTGGCTGGCGGCGCTGGCGCCGCCGCTGGAGGAGCCCTTGGCGCGCTGTGGCTTGAGGTCGCGGCGCAGCTCCAGCCGCACCTCGCCACGCAACAGCGGACGACAGGCCTCGGTCAGGCGCAGGCCGCCGAAGCCGTCCAGGTCGACGTCGGCCAGGCCGCGCGCGACCAACTGGCGAAACAGGGTCCGCCACTCGTCTTCGCCGCGCCCCTTGCCGATCCCGAACACCGCCAGGTGCTGGTGGCCGAGACTGCGGATCTTCTCGGTCTCGCGGCCGAGCAGGATATCCACCAGATGGCCGACGCCGTAGCGCTGGCCGCTGCGGTAGATCGCCGACAGCGCCTGGCGCGCGGATTCGGTGGCATCCCAGGTTTCCACGCCGTCCACGCAGTTGTCGCAATGCCCGCAGGGCTGCGGCATCTCCTCGTCGAAATAGGCCAGCAGCGCCTGGCGCCGGCAGCGGGTTTCCTCGCAGAGCGCCAGCATGGCTTCCAGCTTGTGCCGCTCGACGCGCTTGTGCCGCTCGTCGCCCTCGGAACTCTGCATCATCTGCCGCAGCAGCAGGACGTCCTGCAGGCCGTAGGCCATCCAGGCGTCGGCCGGCAGGCCGTCGCGGCCGGCGCGGCCGGTTTCCTGGTAATAGGCCTCGAGGCTCTTGGGCAGGTCGAGGTGGGCGACGAATCGCACGTTGGGCTTGTCGATGCCCATGCCGAAGGCGATGGTCGCCACCATGATCAAGCCTTCCTCGTTGAGGAAGCGCTTCTGGTGGTGGGCACGCAGTTCGTTGGACAGTCCGGCGTGATACGGCAGCGCGGGGAAGCCCTGGTTGCCGAGGAATTCCGCGACCTCCTCGACCTTCTTCCGCGACAGGCAGTAGACGATGCCGGCATCGCCGCGCCGCTCGGAGAGGAAGCCGAGCAACTGCTTGCGCGGCTGCTCCTTGGGCACGATGCGGTAGAAGATGTTCGGCCGGTCGAAGCTGGAGAGGAACTGCTCGGCGTTCTGCAGGTGCAGGCGCTGGATCATCTCCTCGCGGGTACGCATGTCCGCGGTGGCGGTCAGGGCGATCCGCGGCACCTGCGGGAACAGCTCGGCAAGCTGGCCGAGCTGCAGGTATTCGGGACGGAAGTCATGGCCCCATTGCGACACGCAGTGCGCTTCGTCGATGGCGAACAGGCCGACCGGCAGTCGTTGCAGGAAGGCCAGCATGCGCGGCTGGACCAACCGTTCCGGTGCCAGGTAGAGCAGCTTGATCTCGCCGCGCTGCAGGCGCTCGGCGATGTCCCGCTGCTGCTCGGGGTTGAGGGTGGAGTTCAGCGCCACCGCCGGCACGCCGAGTTCGTCCAGGGTGGCGACCTGGTCCTCCATCAGCGCGATCAGCGGCGACACCACCACCGTCAGGCCTTCGCGCAGCAGCGCCGGGACCTGGAAACACAGGGACTTGCCACCGCCGGTGGGCATCAGTACCAGCGCATCGCCACCCTCGGCCACCCGCTCGATGATCCGTGCCTGGTTGCCACGGAAGGCGTCGTAACCGAAAACGTCTTTGAGGATGCGTAGGGCTTGCTCGCGCATGAAGGACTCCAAATCGAGCGGCGCATTATACGCCAGGGAGGCTCGATCGGGCCGGTACCTTGTCGCCGGAAAGGACGAAAACCTCAGCGATAGCGCTGACGTTCCTGTTTGAAAAGGATGCGGACGATGGCGAATTCGCGCTCCATCTGTTCGATCAGCGCCGGCGCCCGTTGCAGGTCACCGCGCCTGGCGCTTTCTTCCAGCTCCTTGCAGTAGCCGGCGAGGAGTACCGCGCCCATGTTGCTGCTGCCTCCCTTGAAGCTGTGTGCGGTATGCCGCAAAGCCTGGGCATCGCCGGCCTGGAGGGCGGCATGCAGGCTGCGCAGGCGCTCCTCGGAGTCGAGCACGAAGGTATCCAGCAGGACCGGATATTCGTCCTCCATGACCTCCTGCAACGAAGCCAGAACACGATCATCGAGATGCGGCGCGGACATTCGATCGCTCCCTGAAGTCGACTTCCGATGCCCTACCCATTAGGAGCACCGCGACGAAAGCGCGATTATGCCTGAGGCGACCAGAAAAACTCCACGGACACCACCTTTCCGTCGGCCGACCACTGGCAACGATCGGACAATTCGCGGATCAGGCGCAAACCCCTGCCGCAGAGGCGTTCCTGACGCTCCACGGCATTCAGCGCGCGCTCCACGTCGAAACCTTCGCCGCTGTCCTCGACCCGCACCAGCAGACGCCCCCCCGCGCCATGCGGCGCCAGGTCCAGGTGCAGCCGCACGTAGCCGTCGCGCAAGGCCTGCAGGCGGCTGACCCGCTCCTGGTAATAGCGGGCGAATCCCGCCGCGTCGCTCTTCATCGTCGAATCGAGGCCGATGACGCCATGTTCCAGGGCGTTCGAATAGAGTTCGGCGAGTACCGTATACAGCGCACCGCCACGCGCGCGCAGGTCGTGGACCTCGAGCAGCAGTTGCAGCACATGGGGCAGCGGGTTGAAATGCTTGAGGGTTTCGGCGCGGAATTCGAAGCTCACCGACCAGTCCAGCGGACTGCTCACGCCGCTATCGGAAAACGCCAGCGGCGGGCATTGCAGGCCGCTATCCGGCTGCAGCCGCACTTCGAGCATGCTCACGTCGTCCTGCACCGCGCCGCGGAACTGCGCCAGGCTGCGCTGGATCTCGTCGAACAGCGCGGACGGCTGGCGATTGCGCTCGAACAGCTGGAGCAGCCGCGCCTCGCCGAACATCTCGCCAGCCTTGTTGCTGGCCTCGAGGACACCGTCGGAAAACAGGAATATCCGATCTTCGATATCCAGCGGATAGGTTTCGCAACGGTCGCTGAACGCCGCCGGCTCGAGGATTCCCAGCGGCAGGTGGCGGGACACCAGGGCGACCCGCTCGCCGCTGGCGGCGCGCAGCAGGTAGCCGTCCGGCAAGCCGCCGTTCCAGACCTCCACCAGTTCGCGCTGGAAGCTCAGGTTGAGCAAGGTGGCGCAGCAGAACACGCCGACCGGCAGGATGCGCTTCAGCTTGGCGTTCATCTCGCGGAGGATGTCGGCCATCGGATAGCCCTTGGCGGTCATCCCGTAGAACACCTCGGCCAGCGGCATCGCGCCGATCGCCGCCGGCAGGCCGTGGCCGGTGAAGTCGCCGAGCAGCACGTGCATGCCGCCGGACGGCTTGTAGGCGGCCAGCAGCAGGTCGCCGTTGAACAGCGCGAGGGGCGATTGCAGGTAGCGCACGTTGCTGGCGTTCAGGCAGCCGGAATGGGCCACCTTGTCGAACACCGCCTTGGCCACCCGCTGTTCGTTGAGCAGGTGCTCGTTGTGCCGGACGATCAGGTCGCGCTGCTCCAGCACCGTTCGTTGCAGCAGGTGCAGGCGTCCCATGGCGTTGATCTTGGCTTCGAGGATCACCCGGTTGTACGGCTTGGAGAGGAAGTCGTCGCCGCCCGCCTCCAGGCTCTGCACCAGCGCCTCGGTTTCGCTGAGGGAGGTGAGGAAGATGATCGGCACCAACTCCTCGCCGGCCTGCTGCTTGATCCGCCGGGCCGCCTCGAAGCCATCCATCACCGGCATCATCACGTCCATCAGGACCAGTTGCGGCCGCTCGGTCTCGAACAGCGCCACCGCCTCCAGGCCGTTGCCGGCGGTCAGCACGCGATGCCCCTGGCGGCTGACGATGGTCGACAGCAGCAGGCGGTCGGCCGCGTTGTCCTCGGCGATGAGAATCGTCAGGCTCTCGATCCGCGCCGCCGGGGGATTCATCTCAGCTGATCTTGAACAACTGCTCGAAGTTGGAGATGGCGAGGATCTTGCGCACTTCCGGGCTGCAGTTCGCCAGGCTGATCTGCGCGTTCTCGCCGCCGGCGTGGTCGCGCAGCAGCAGGAGCATGCCGAGGGCCGAGCTGTCCAGGTAGGTGGCGTTGCGCAGGTCGACGACATAGCGTCGCGGAGTGATCGCGACGCGCTCGTAGGCGTCGCGGAAATCCTGATGGGCCCCGAAGTCGAAGCGCCCCTGGATCTGGATGGTCAACTCTTGCCCATCGGCCGAGGGCAGCGCAGTGATGGCCATGGAAGTCTCCTGGTAGGCGTGGCGGATCGAGGGAACGCTTGAATCATGTAAGCAGTTCCCCGGCAAAGCGGCAACTTGCCAGATCACCTGACTATCAGAAATATCTGTCAATACAACTAGATCGCGCAGTCCTAAACTGCCCCGCTCCGAGCCAGCCGTCCTGTGCCGAGCGGGCTGCGACGGCGCCGCCGCGCGTGGCGCTCGGAGCCTGGGCAGTGGGCGAAAGTCTCGTCCCACCTGCCCGTCCCAAGCGGACCCGCGCCAGGCTGCCAGGTCACCCCCGGCGCAACCTGGCGCGGGTCCGCTTCCTTGCGCTACTTGGCCCGGTAGATGATGCCCGGGCTGCACTGCACCATCTGGTAGTGGTCGGGCAGGTTGTTCAACGCCTCGGAGGCGCCGAGGAACAGGTAGCCGCCAGGCTTGAGCGTGCCATGGATGCGCAGCAGGATGTCGCGCTTCACCTCGGCGGAGAAATAGATCAGCACGTTGCGGCAGAACACCATGTCGAACTTGCCGAGGCTGGCGTAGCTGTCCAGCAGGTTCAGGGCGCGGAACTCGACGCGGCTGCGGATCGCCGGCTTGACCGCCCAGCGCCCCGGCCCCTTGGCGTCGAAATAGCGTTGCAGACGCTCCGGGGACAGGCCGCGGCCCATCGCCAGGGTGTCGTATTCACCGGCCTTGGCGGCGGTGAGCATCGACCCCGACAGGTCGGTGGCGACGATCTGCACGCCCGCCTTCAACTGCCCCAGGTTGGTCTTCTCGAACTCGTCGATGGCCATCGACAGCGAGTACGGCTCCTGGCCGGACGAACAGGCCGCCGACCAGATCCGCAGGCGCTGCCCGCCGTTGGCCTTGATCAGTTCGGGAAGAACCCGCTGCTTGAGCACCTCGAACGGGTAGGTATCGCGAAACCACAGGGTCTCGTTGGTGGTCATCGCGTCCACCACCATCTCGCGCAGGCCGCCGCGCTGGGTCTGGATGCGCTGCACCAGCTCTCCCAGGCTCTTGATGCCCTGCTGCTCCATCAGCTTGTTCAGCCGGCTCGAGACCAGGTACTGCTTGTTGCTGCCCAGCACAATGCCGCAGGTCTTCTCGAGGAAGACCCTGAACAACTCGAAATCCGCATTAGCTGCCGACACGCATAAGCCTCTTCGCCCTGGGCGACCGGAACGCAGCCGGTCGCCCGTATTCACATTGTTGTCGAGGGCCGATCGCTCAGCCCGCGTCCACCGCCTTGATCCGCTCCACCACCCGCGCCGCCAGATCGTCCGGACGGAACTTGGCGAGGAAGTCGTCCGCACCGACCTTCTTCACCATCGCCTGGTTGAAGACCCCGGACAACGAAGTATGCAAGAGAATGTGCAGTTTCTGCAGGCGGGGATCGCTACGGATTTCCGCCGTCAGGGTATAACCGTCCATTTCCGGCATTTCGATGTCGGAGATCAGCATCAGCAGCTCGTCTTCCGGACGCCGTCCCTCGGCGAGCATGTTCTGCAGGTACTCCAGGGCCTGGCGCCCGTCGTTGAGCGCGGTCATTTCCACGCCGACCGCCTCCAGGCAACGGGTCACCTGCTTGCGCGCCACCGACGAATCGTCCACCACCAGCACCCGCTTGGTCACCGCGCGGCTCTGGGTCTCGGCGTCCACCACTCCGTGGGACACTTCCTCGGACGTCGGTGCGACCTCCGCGAGCACTTTTTCCACGTCGATGATTTCCACCAACTGCTTGTCCACCCGGGTCACCGCGGTCAGGTAATGCTCGCGGCCGGCGCCCTTGGGTGGCGGATGGATCTCTTCCCAGTTCATGTTGACGATGCGCTCCACCGAGCGCACCAGGAAGCCCTGCACCTTGGTGTTGTACTCGGTGATGATCGCGAAGCTGTTGGTCAGGTCCTGCAACCCGCGGCGGCCGGTGGCCAGCGCCAGGTCGAGGATCGGAATGGTGCCTCCGCGGATGTTCGCCACCCCGCGCACCACCGGGCTGGACTTGGGCATCACCGTCAGGCGCGGGCATTGCAACACCTCTTTCACCTTGAACACGTTGATGCCGTAGAGCTGGTTACCGTCCAGACGGAACAGAAGCAGCTCCAGACGGTTCTGTCCGACCAACTGCGTGCGCTGGTTGACTGAATCCAAAACACCGGCCATTGGCGCTCCCCTCAGACGGTCGTACCGGACTCCGGCACGACCATTGCTTTACCCGTTGCATGAAACAGGCAACGACAGTTTTTCGACGAATAATGGCCCGTAGCCATACTTCTCTACGGTTTTTACCCGTTTTGCTCGGGCTCGGCTACCTGTGCGCGGCTAACAACAGCCAGGCCCAGGGTTTTACCGCTCCCGAGGTACTTATCGGCTCCACCCAGGGGTTTCTTGAATTCAAGGTAGAAGAATATCTGCAGAATAGCGGACTCGACGGGCGCTACCAGATTCAGGTCAATCGCGTCGACCCGCGCTTGCGCCTGGCCGAATGCGACAGGGACTTGACGCTCAGCCAGGAAAGTCCGGCACAACCGATCGGCAGGGTCACCGTACGCATCGGTTGCGAAGGCAGTGCGCCCTGGACCATCTTCATGCCGGCGCAGGTGAAGCTGTTCCGCCAGGTGGTGGTCGCAGTGCAGCCTCTCAAGCGCGCGCACGTGCTGGAGGATGCCGACATCGCCCTGGTCGAGCGCGACGTCGGCCTGCTGACCCAGGGCTACCTGACCGATCCGGCCCGCGTCGTCGGGCAGAAGCTGCGCCGACCGGTGGTCAACGACCAGGTGCTGGCGCCGGTCTTCCTCGAGCAGGCCGAAGCCGTGCGCAAGGGCGATCAGGTGGTGATTCTCGCGCGCACCGCCACCATCAACGTCAAGATGCCCGGCGAGGCGCTGTCCGATGGCGCCCCGGGCCAGCAGATCCGCGTGCGCAACCTGCGCTCGCAGCGGGTGATCAAGGCCCGCGTGATAGAGCCCGGCACGGTCGAGGTGAATATGTAGAGGGAAAGCCGTGGCCGGTAGCGCTGGCGCTACCCCGGCGGGTTTCTCTAAACTGGGAAACGACGCACGAAAATAAGTCCTAAAGTTTTTCAAGCCTTCGCCGAAAAGCTAGGCAAGCGTCCAATACCTTCGAGGTTTACAACCATGGTCATCGACTTCAACCGGCTGAATCCCGGCAGCACGCCAGCCACCACCGGCCGTACCGGCAGCACCGCCGCGGGGCGTCCCGACGCCACTGGCGCCGACAAGGCAGGCCCGGCCGCGACTTCCGCTCCGAAGAGCGGCGAGTCGGTGCAGATCAGCGAAACCGCCCAGAACATGCAGAAAGTCACGGACCAGCTGCAGACCCTGCCGGTGGTCGACAACGATAAGGTTGCCCGGATCAAGCAAGCGATCGCCGATGGCACTTATCAGGTCGACAGCGAGCGTGTTGCCAGCAAGCTGCTCGACTTCGAATCCCAGCGCTGACCTCGAAGGACGCGCTGGAGGACATTGGACGCCGAATGAACTCCCGAGCCCGAGATGCCTGACTCCCCTACCCTGCTCGATCTGTTCGCCGAGGATATCGGCCACGCCAGCCAACTCCTGCAGTTGGTCGACGAAGAATTCCAGGCCCTGGAACGGCGCGAGCTGCCGGTCCTGCAACAGCTTCTCGGGGCCAAGCAGCCACTGATGCAGCAACTGGAGCGAAATGGCCGGGCCCGCGCGGAAATCCTCCGCGAAGCCGGCGTTTCCCTCGACCGCGAAGGCCTTGCCCGCTACGCCCGCGAGCGCGCGGATGGCGCCGAGCTGCTGGCGCGCGGCGACGAACTGGGCGAACTGCTGGAGCGTTGCCAGCAGGCCAACCTGCGCAACGGGCGGATCATCCGCGCCAACCAGGCTTCCACCGGCAGCCTGCTGAACATCCTCCGCGGCCAGGACGCCCCTAGCCTGTACGACAGCCGCGGCGGCACCGCCTCGAGCAGCCGGCAACGCCCGCTCAGCCAGGCCTGAACCCGACCAGCACACGTATCAAGGCACAGTGCTATCATTGAGGCATTCGTGCCCCAGGAGAGCATTGAAGGTGCCCAACCCGTTCGTCGAAGAAGCGGGGCCGCAACCCCCGAAGGTGCTCAAGGCCCCCGTGGAAATCCAGGCCAACCTGCGCCTGCTGCAGGATAGCCGCGACTCCCTGCTGATCACCTTTGCCGATCGCAACCAGCGCTTCCAGAGCTTCCTGGTGGACATCGACCGCGACCGCGGGATGGTCGCGCTGGACGAACTCATCCCCAACACCGGCGAACGTTTCCTGCAGAACGGCGAGGCGTTTCGCGTCGAAGCCTTCCACGAAGGCGTGCGTATCGCCTGGGAATGCGAGCGCCCGGTGCAGTTCGGCGAACACGACGGCGTCCCCTGCTACTGGGCCGCCCTTCCCGCCGAAGTGCTCTACCACCAGCGCCGCAACGCCTACCGCGCCAGCATCAAGCAGAGCCAGCCGATCGCCGCGGAAATCGCCGGGGAGAAACTCCGCGCGCCGCTGAGCGGACAACTGCTGGATATCTCCGCCACCGGCGCCAAGCTGCGCTTCGCCGGCAATGTCGCCGAACGCCTGCATCCCGGCGAGATCTACGAAGACTTCAGCGCCCAGTTGCCACAGGGCGCGATCAGCAGCGCGATCGAACTGCGTCACGTGCGCTTCGACGAAAAGCTCGACGCGACCTTCGCCGGCGTCCGCTTCAGCGAGATGAGCGGCCTCGCCCAGCGCCAGGTGGATCGCTTCGTCTACCAGTTGCAACGCGAAGCCCGGCGCTTCGAGAAAGACGAACTGTTCTGAGTCTCACAGGACCACTCCCAGCGCCGCCAGGCGCGGCAGGTCCTCGGGACGGTCGACGTCCCAGAGCGCCGGCAGCAGGTGATGCTCCCAGCCCAGTTGCCGGAGACGCTCGCAGGTCAGCGCCAGCAGGCGGTCTCCGCCCCAGGGCATCGCTTCGAACAACAGCGGGTCGACCCGGGTCAGGCCGAGCAGCGCGTAGCCGCCCCGCTCCACCGGCCCCAGCACCGCCTGGTGGCGGCCCAGGGCGGTGCAGGCCGCTTCCAGGTAGTCGCCGTCCAGCACCGGGCAGTCGTGCCGAATCAGCAGTACCGCCTCGCTTTCCGCCAACCCTAGCGCCGCGATACGCCGCATGCG
Organism: Pseudomonas sp. HMSC057H01; assembly: GCF_001836405.1. Taxonomy (NCBI): domain Bacteria; kingdom Pseudomonadati; phylum Pseudomonadota; class Gammaproteobacteria; order Pseudomonadales; family Pseudomonadaceae; genus Pseudomonas; species Pseudomonas sp. HMSC057H01. The sequence goes on from NZ_KV828423.1 coordinate 76,173, forward strand.
CTCGCCGGGATCGCCGGCCGGCTGGCTCATCAGGCTCCAGCCCAACGCCACCGCCAGCGCCTGCAGATCGCTGTCCAGATCGTCGTCGAACCAGAGGATGCGGGCACTGAAACCGCGATCGGGCAGGCGCAGGGCGCGTTCCAGCAATACCCGCTGCAAGCGTCCCGCGCTCTCCTCGCCGATGGCCTGGGCGATCTTCGGCCGCCGCTGCCCGGGCGGCAGGTTGCGCACCATCAGGTGAAGGGAAAGCGTCGGACTCATCGCAACCTCTCCTGCCTATCGGCTCCCGCGGCGAGCGGAATTCAGTTCTGCATCGCGCCGTCGGCCTGCGGCGCGTCGGGCTCGCCATCGACCATCTGTTCCTGCACCGCCTGTTCGTCTACCCGCGGGTCGAGCGCCGCGACCAGCGGGGAGCTGGTCATGTTGTCCGGGGTCGGCACGTGGTGCAGCGGCGCGTCGTCGACCCGGTGCAGGCCGCTGACCTTCTCCGGATGGACCCGCCAGACCAGGATCAGCGCGCAGGCGCTGACGAACGCATATAGCATGTTAGCGCCAAACAGCCGCATCAGCGCGCCGGCCGCCAGCGGCCCGATGCAGGCGCCGACGCCGAAGGTCACCAGCAGCATGGCGGTCAGCGAAACCCGTCGCTCGGTCTCCACATGGTCGTTGGAAAAGGCCACTGCCAGCGGATAGAGGGTGAACTGCAACATGCTCGCGGCGATTCCCAGGGCCAGCAGCAACGCCAGCGGCATCTGTTGCAACAATGCCAGCGGCAAGGCGAACAGGCACAGCAGGATGGCGCAGGCGCGGATCAGCCAGGCGCGGTCGCGACGGTCGGACAGCCAGCCGAGCGGCCACTGCACCAGCAGCCCGGCGAAGATGCAGGCGCCCATGTACAGGCCGACCTGCTCGTTGGGCAACCCCAACTGGTTGGCGTACAGCGGCGCCAGGCCATAGAAGGAGCCGACCACCAGCCCCGAGACCAATACGGTGGTCAGCGACTGCGGCACCCGGCGGATGAAGAAACGTGGTTCGAGCGGCGCCGGGCGCAGCGCCGCGGGGTGGATCTTGTGGGTCAGGGCCAGCGGCACCAGGCACAGGGCGAAACAGAAGGCCACCAGCATCAGCAATTCCGGCCCCAGTTGCGGATGCGCCACCAGGATCATCTGGCCGAGCACCAGGCCCAGGTAGGAAGCCGCCATGTAGCCGCCGAACACCGCGCCGCGCTGGCTGGCATCGGCCTGCTCGTTGAGCCAGCTCTCGATCACCATGTACTGGCACATCAGGCCCAGGCCCATCACCATGCGCAAGGCGATCCACGCCGGCAGCCAGGGCAGCAGGCCATGGCCGAGGACCGCGGCGGTGACCACCCCGGCGCAGGCGACGTAGGCGCGGATGTGGCCGACCCGGGCGATCAGCCGGTGACCGACCTTGCCGCCCAGCACCAGGCCGAAGTAGTTGGCTGCCATCAGCGCGCCGACCCACAGGCCGTCGACCTTGTCCGCCGCCAGGCGCAGCGCCAGGTAGGTGCTGAGCAGGCCGGAGCCGGTGAGCATCAGCAGGGTAGCGAAATAGAGAGCGCGAAAAGAGAAGAAAATCCGCCGCATCGGACCTCCGGTCCCGTACAAGGGAGCCGGCGCCGCTCGCGGACTGCCCGGCTCGCACAGCGTTGGAGTCCCGGGGAGGCCCCGGGACAGGACGCGGGATGCCGAAGCCGGCACCCGACACCACGACCCTGCCGCCGCGAGGCGGCAGGGGGTGACACAGGGCTAGGAAAGTACCACGGTGGATCAGGCCTGGGCTGCCAGGACACGACGCTCCCAGGGGCTGATCTCGTCGAAGAAGCTGGTCAGTTCCATGCTCTTGGTCGCCACGTAGCCTTCGACGAACTCGCTGCCGAACAGTTCGCGCGCCAGCGCGCTGCCTTTCAGACGCCGCAGGGCATCGTACATGGTGCAGGGCAGGGTCAGTTCCTCCGGTACCTCGAACTCGCCCTGGATCGCCGGGCTCGGCTCCAGTTCGTGCTCCAGGCCGTAGAGACCGGCGGCCAGGCTGGCGGCGATGGCCAGGTAAGGGTTGGCGTCGGCGCCTGGCAGGCGATTCTCGACGCGCCGCGCGGAGGCTCCGCTGGCCGGGATGCGCAGGCCGGCGGCGCGGTTGTCGTGGGACCAGCAGGCGTTGTTCGGCGATGCGTAGGGATGGCAGAGGCGCTGGAAGGAGTTCACGTGCGGCGCGAAGAAGGGCGTGAAGTCCGCCAGGCAGGCCTGCTGGCCGCCGATGAAGTGGCGGAACGCGGCGGAAGGCTCGCCATCGGCTTCGCTGAAGATGTTTCGCCCGCCGTCCAGTTCGACGATGCTCTGGTGGATGTGCATCGAGCTGCCCGGCGTCTTCGCCAGCGGCTTGGCCATGCACACCACGATCAGGCCGTGCTTGAGCGCGACCTCCTTGAGCAGGTGCTTGAACAGGAAGGTCTGGTCGGCCAGCAGGACCGGGTCGCCATGCAGGAAGTTGATCTCGAACTGGCTGGTGCCCATCTCGTGCATGAAGGTGTCGCGCACCAGGCCCAGCGCATCCATGCAGCGGTAGACGTCCTCGAAGAACGGCCGCAGGCCGTTGTTGGAAGACACGCTGAAGGCCGAATAGCCCAGCTCGCGCCGGCCATCCGGCCCCAGCGGGGCCTGGAACGGCTCGTTGGGATCGGTGTTCGGGGCGAAGACGAAGAATTCCAGTTCGGTGGCCACCACCGGTTGCCAGCCGTGGGCGGCGTAGCGCGCCACCACCTGCTTGAGCAGGCCGCGGGTGGACAGCCCGGACGGCGAGCCATCCAGTTCCTGCGCATCGCAGATGGCGAAGGCGCGCGGAGTGTTGCTCCAGGGCAGGCGATGGACCTGGGTCGGCTCGGCGACCAGCGCCAGGTCGCCATCGTCGCTGCCATAGAAGCGCGCCGGCGGGTAGCCGCCCATGATGCATTGCAGCAGCACGCCACGGGCGAGCTGCAGGCGCCGGCCGCTGAGGAAGCCCTCGCCGGTCATAACCTTGCCGCGCGGCACCCCGTTGAGGTCGGGGGTGACGCATTCGATTTCTTCAACTCCAGCCAGCCGTTCGGCGAGTGAGCCTTGGCCTTCGATAGTCATGACTTCTTATCCTTGTTGGTATCGCGGATGCCGCACCGGGCGGCGGCCGCGTACAAAATACGCATCGCTTGTTCAAGATATCAAGCATGCGGCACATTCTCGCGTGTGCAAAGCCTTTCGCCGCAGAGGCGTTCTGCCTTGCCTGCCGGGTACGAGGAAAAACGCCGGCCAGGCGTATATCCTCTGTGCCTTCGCCGCCCTACCCGCCACAGGAGTACTGCCGTTGATTCTCGGAACACCCAAGGCCGACTGGCTCGCCGAATTCCCGCGCCTGGCCGACCTGATCGCCCTGCGCCCGAGCGAGTGGTTCAACCCGGCCATCGCGCCGAGCGCCGAAGCCCTGGCCGACGTCGGCCTCGGCGCCGCCGACGTGGCCGACGCCAGCGCCCGCCTGCAGCGCTTCGCCCCGCTGATCGCCCGGCTGTTTCCGGAAACCGCCGCCAGCGGCGGCATCATCGAGTCCGACCTGGTCGAGGTCGCCGCCTTCCACGATGCCCTGCGCCAGCATTACGCCGCCGAACTGCCCGGCCGGCTCTGGCTGAAACGCGATAGCCACCTGCCGATCTCCGGCTCGATCAAGGCCCGCGGCGGCATCTATGAAGTGCTCGCCCATGCCGAGCGCCTGGCCCTGGAGCACGGCCTGATCGGCCTCGACGACGACTACTCGCGGCTGGCCGAGGCGGATTGCCGGGCATTCTTCGCCCGCCACCGGATAGCCGTGGGCTCCACCGGCAACCTGGGCCTTTCCATCGGCATCATCGGCGCCGCGCTGGGCTTCCAGGCCAGCGTGCACATGTCCGCCGACGCCCGCCAGTGGAAGAAGGACAAGCTGCGCGCCCACGGCGTGACGGTGGTGGAGTACGCCTCCGACTACAGTGTCGCGGTGGAACAGGGCCGCCGCGAAGCGGCCGGCGATCCCTACACCCATTTCGTCGACGACGAAAACTCCCGCGACCTGTTCCTCGGCTACGCCGTCGCCGCCGAGCGACTGCGCGGCCAGCTGGACGCCGCCGGCATCCGCGTCGACAGCGAGCACCCGCTGTTCGTCCACCTGCCCTGCGGGGTCGGCGGCGGTCCCGGCGGCGTGGCCTTCGGCCTCAAGCTGGCGTTCGGCGACGCGGTGCACTGCCTGTTCGCCGAGCCGACCCACTCGCCCTGCATGTTCCTCGGCGTCTATACCGGCCGCCACGAGCAGGTTTCGGTGCAGGACTTCGGCATCGACAACCGCACCGCCGCCGATGGCCTGGCGGTGGGGCGTCCGTCGGGCTTCGTCGGCCGCGCCATGCAGCGCCTGCTCGACGGCTACTACACGGTGGACGACGACGAACTGTTCCGCCTGCTCGCCTTGCTCGAGCGCAGCCAGGGCATCCGCCTGGAACCCTCGGCCCTGGCCGGCGCGCCGGGCATCGCCCGGGTCACCCGTGAGCCGCAGGGCTATCGCGAACGCATGGGGCTGACCTCGGCGCGCCTGGCCAATGCCACCCACCTGGTCTGGGCCACCGGCGGCGGCATGGTGCCCGAGACGGAAATGCGCGCCTACCTGAAGCGAGGCCGCTCGCTGCTGGACTGACACCGACACGCGCGGGGCGCCACGACCGTCCCGCCACCTCCCGACGAGGACCTTGCATGCGCACACCCGCCTGGCTCGGCAGCGGCATGCCGCTGCTCTTCGTGCTGCTCTGGAGCACTGGATTCCTCGGCGCCAAGTTCGGCCTGCCGTACGCCGAGCCCTTCACCTTCCTGGCCATCCGCCTGCTCCTCGCGGCCGCCCTGCTGGCCGCCTTCGCCCTGCTCAGCGGTGCGCCCTGGCCGGGCTCGGCACGGCTGGCCGGGCATGTCGCGGTCGCCGGCCTGCTGGTCCATGGCCTGTACCTGGGCGGGGTGTTCCTCGCCATCGAGCACGGCATGTCGGCCGGCCTGACCTCCCTGTTGGTCGGCCTGCAACCGCTGGCTACCGCGGCCCTGGCCGGCATCTGGCTCGGCGAGCAGGTCAGCCGCCGGCAATGGCTGGGACTGGCGCTCGGCCTGGCTGGCGTAGCCCTGGTGGTACTCGGCCGCATCCACGGTGGCGCCGACGGCCTGGCCTGGGCCGCGGTGCTGGTGGCACTGGCGGCGATCACCTGCGGCACGCTGTACCAGAAGCGCTTCTGCGGCGGCATGGACCTGCGCACCGGCGGCGTCGTCCAGTACCTGGCCAGCGGCGCCCTGCTCGGCCTCGCCGCGCTGCTTTTCGAAAGCCGCGAGGTGCAGTGGAGCACGCCGTTCGTGCTGACCCTCGGCTGGCTGGTGCTGGGACTCTCGTTCGGCGCCGTCGGCCTGCTCTACACGCTGATCCGGCATGGCGCCGCGTCGAAGGTGGCGAGCCTGTTCTACCTGGTGCCGCCAGTGACCGCGCTGGCCTCCTGGCTGCTGTTCGACGAGCCCCTGGCGCCGGCGGCGATCGGCGGCATGCTGCTGGTGATGCTCGGCGTCGCGCTGGTCAACTGGCCGGGCCGGCGCGCCTGAGGCCTCAGTGGCTGTAGTGCCGGGTGGCGGCGAAGCGGTTGAGAAACAGGTGGATCACCAGCACCGTCATCAGCGTGATCAGCACCGCGAAGCACACCGAGGTAAATCGGTAGAGCACGCTGTACATCATGTCGTGGGTCGGCGTCAGGTACTGGCCGAGGACGATCGCCAGGGTGGTCAGCGCGCCGAAACCGATCCCCGGTACGCCGTTCTCCAGCATGTGGATGCGCGCGCAGAACATCGCCGAGATCCACAGCAACAGGGCGACGAAGGGCAGGATGTCGTAGTGATCGTAGAGCAGCACCTGCAAGCCCACCGCCAGCGCACAGCCGAGCAGCGTACCGAGGGCGCGGATGCGCCCGGCGAAGTGCACGCCCTTCCAGTGCATGGGAAACAACACCAGGATCGAGGCGATCTGCGCCGACAGCGAGTCCTTCAGGTCGAAGGTCTGGAAGACCACGAAGGACAGGGTCGCCACCGTGGCCCCGAGCAGCGTCTCGTGGCGCCGGCTGGGGGCGTCCTTGGCCGGCGCCTGGCGCGGCGGCCGCGGTTCGACGTCGGGGAACAGGTAGAACATCAGCACGGCGATGGCCACCGTCAGCCAGGTGGCGACCATGTTGCTGGCGAGCATGTCGAACAGATCGACGTCCGGATAGCTGGCAAAGTGCAGCAGCATCGAGAGGAACACCGAACTCAGTGCGCCGAAGAAGAACAGCGGGCCGCGCGCCATCAGGGCGAAGCGGTAGACGAAGAGGCCGAAGACGATAGGCGTCATCAGCAGCGGCCGGTCGCCGAACAACCCGTACAGCACCAGTACCTCGACGCTGATCACCACCGAGTTGGCGAGGAACTGGCGGACGATGTGCAGGTTGATCACCGGCGTCAGGCCGAGCAGCAGCATCGGGTAGACGCCGAAGAACGAGCCGTAGTCCCAGTTCATCAGCTTGCAGACGAAGAACCCCAGGGTGCCGCCGCCGGCGATGCGCAGGCACTGACGCAGGTCGTTGGCGGACATCGCGAGCTTGGCCGGCATGGCGTCAGTAGACGTAGTGCAGCAGGCTGATGGCGACGATCTGCGCGCGACCGAGCAGGTGGCTCAGGCCGTCGCCGGGATACAGCTGCACGGTGGCCTTGGCACCGGTGGGCAGGAAGCCTTCGGGAAGTTCGTCGAGCACCACGTGCAGGCGCTGGCGCTGAGCGTCGCGGACCCAGCGGTCGGAGGTGACCGGCGCGGCGAGGTCGCCGTTGGCGTCCAGCTGGCCCTCCTTGACCCCGGCGTCGATGGCCGCCACCCGCGCGCCGAACACTTCGCCGGGACGCGCATCGAACACCACCGCCGCACGGTCGCCAGGGCGCACGTAGCGCAGCGATTTCTCGCGGAAGTCGGCGACGATGTCGATGCGGTCGTCCACCAGCGCCGCCACCGGCGTACCGGCCGGAACGTAGGTGCCCGGGGTCAGTTGCAGGTTGCTCAGGGTCCCGGCGCGGTCGGCCCGGACGCTGCTGTATTGCAGTTGCAGACGGGCCTGGGCCAGGGCGTTACGCGCCTGGCGCAGGCGCAGGTTGTCCTCGCCGGCCGTGCCGCGTCGCGCGGTCAGCTCGCCGATCCGCGCCTGGGCCGCGGCGACCCGGGCACGGGCGGCCTGGGCCTGGGCGCTGACCTGCTCGTGCATCTGCTGCGACACATGGTGGCGCTGCACCAGTTGGGCGGTGCGGCGCGCCTCGCTGTCCAGCTCGCCGGCGCTGCTGCGCGCGGCCAGGAGGTCGGCCTTGGCCGAGGCGATGGCGGCATCCAGCTCGCGGTTGGTGCGCTCGGCTTCCTCCAGTGCCAGTTCGGCCTGGCGCACGGCCAGTTGGAACGGCTCTGGATCGAGGCGGAACAACACTTCGCCGGGCTGCACGTGGCCGTTGTTGGACACCAGCACCTCGGCGACCTGACCGCTGACACGCGGCGCGACGCGCACCACCGGCCGGGTCAACTGGGCCTGCGGGGTGAGCGGCATCCACAGGTCGGCGACCAGGAAGTAGACGAACAGCAACACGAATACCGCGATAGCGACTTGAACCCAACGGGCAAATCGTTGATCGGGAGTCATAGGGTACGAGCCTCGAATCCAGCGGGAATGCAGTCGCCGCAGCGGGGCCTGAATGCGGGGGTTGGCGCGGCCGGGATGGAACCGGCGACCCGGACGACGGCCAGTGGGTAGCCGTCGCCGCTGCGGCGACCAGGTGACGCAGTATATTTCGAGACAATCGCCCCTGGCCTGCCGGCATCGGCAATAGATCATTACAGACAGCGTAACAATCGAACGAGTGGGCCGGCAGGCGGCTGCCATAGACCGGCACCGGGCCATGCATCGCCAGTGCCAGGACACCCCTGTAGCCCTCCTGCGAACTCTAGCAGTGGTCGCGCCCGGTCGACGGCGTAGATTGGCTGAACGATGCGTCCTTCCTGCCTGCGCATCGCCTGCCGCCAAGGACTGCGGATCTCTCCCGACACGCCATACCGCGCGCCAGACGGCTGCCTGAAAAGGCAGGCCAGGTATTCAGTGGAGATACATCATGGCAACACAAGGAGTGTTCACCCTTCCCGCCAACACCCAGTTCGGCGTCACCGCCTTCGCCAACTCGGCCGGAACCCAGACGGTGAACGTGCAGGTCAACAACGAAACCGTCGCGACCTTCACCGGGCAAAGCACCAACAACGCCATCATCGGCAGCAAGGTGCTCAACTCGGGCGGCGGCGGCAAGGTGCAGATCCTGGTCAGCGTCAATGGCCGCTCTTCGGATCTGGTTTCGGCGCAGGTGATCCTGGCCAATGAGCTGAACTTCGCCCTGGTCGGCTCTGAAGACAGCACCGACAACGACTACAACGACGCCGTCGTGGTGATCAACTGGCCGCTCGGCTAGCGTCGGAAAAGGCGGCGGGGACGCTTAGCCAGTTCCCCGCCGACCGTCATCGACGAGAACCGAGAGTCTTCTCGTACGACATGCGCATGTCGGCCGCCCAACCGTCCAGCACCGCCTTGACATCGTCTCCCGTGATCGGCTGATCGGAATCGTCCAGCGCCTTGCCGGTGCCCTGGCGCACCATCTTCGCCAATACCTTGTTGTCCCCACCGTCGAGCAGCATGGCCTCGGTGGCGATCTGGGTATCCTGGTCGCGAATCCCGACCGCCGTGCTCATCCCAGCAGCGATCAGCGCGATGGGGATGACCTCGTATGGCCGTAGACCCTGGGTATGGCTGGAAACTGCGGTGATCGCCGGTTTCAGCACCAGGATACCCGGGCCGGGGGCGCTGGCCAGCGGCAGGCTCTTGCCCAGCTCACGGCGCAATGCCTGATCGTAGTAGGTCGTGATGTCCGCAAGCGTCTTCGCGGAAACCTTGTCGTTCGGTTTCGGGACCGGATAGAACCTGCTGGGCTCGATGTAGATCCGCTGGTAGCGCCGCACGTCCGCCTGCGGGTCTACCCAGCGCAGGAGCGGCGCTCCGGAAGGCGCGGTGGCAGGCGCCAGCGTCGAATAGTCACCGATGAAGCCCGAGTAGTTTTCCGGCTTGACCTGACCATTGGAACAACCCACCAGCGCCGCCAGCAGCGCGCAGGAAACGGCAACTCGAAGTCGTTTCATTAAGAGCCTCGAACAGGGAAAGGAATGTCGCCGAACAATGGAAAACGCTCAGTCGAGAGCGAGTCGCTCAGAATATAGGCAGAAGTTGCAAAAACGGAAATCGCTTGCCGACGCTATATTCGGAATTGCTCCGCAACTCTCGAAGAGCGAATACCTTTTCATTTCAGAACTGTTATGAGTGCGCAGGAAAACCCAGCTCCGGAATATTGAGAAGCCCTAACCGCGGGAGCCGCAGTTCATCTGCGCCTCTTCGCACAGCGACGGCCCGCAAGCGCGCCGCCCCCGCGTCTGTCCAGGGCAAGCCTGCGCTTTCCCGCCCGAACGCTACCGAACTTCCGGGCATATTAAAGTCGCACTGGACAGCGGCTTCGAATTCTACCCGAGCGCCTGCGGAAAACGATCCACTCCCAAACAGAATCGAAGAACTTGGAGAGAATCGCCGCAACCCAAGGAAGATGCTTCGACGAACGTTCCGACATCGGCATGCCCCGGCCTGTTGCCAGAAAACAGGCCGGTATCGCTCAGGCGGACGGCTCGTCTCCCAGCAACTCCCGGGCGATCTTCAGGATCGGCTCGCGTCGCTTCATCGCCTCCCGTGACAGGTACTGGTGCGCCTCGCGCTCGTCCCAGCCATGGCGCTGCATCAGCAACGCCTTGGCCTGGTTGATCCGGGCCTGGCCGGCAATGCGGTCCTGGAGCTGCTCGGTCTTCTGCTTCAGCTTCGCCATTTCCTCGCTGATGCGCCGCGCCGATACCAGCACAGGCAGCACCCGGTGGGCGTCGAGCGGCTGGGTGATCACGCCGTGGCACTCCAGTTCGATGATCTGCGAGAGCACCGCGGGGCTTTCGTACTCCACCAGCGCCACCAGGGTAGTGCGCGGAGTCCCGGCGGCGAGCAGCGCAGCGATCTCGTCGTGGTGGCGATTCTGGAAAATGCTGGTGAAGACCACGTCCACCGGCACGTCGAAAGCTTCCGGCGGCGGCCAGCACTGGCGCACCGAACAACCGATGCGGATCAGTTGCAAGACCAGGGCGTCGCTGACCTCTCCCGGCGGGTTGAGTACCAGCACCTGCAACTCGCGCAGGCTGCCAAGCAGCGAGTTGGCGCTCATGGGAGCGCTCCCCCGCCCATGCTGGCGGACCAGTCGTCGAGGTTATGCACGACGACATAAGGATCGGGGCGAATCGGTTCGGGCGACTGCCAGCGGACCTGGAACACGCCGCGCGCATCGATTTCCGCGATGCGCGAAGACAGGCGGCTGTGGTTGTTCTGGCGCTCCACCCGGACCGGCCCCTGCGGCGCGTCGATGCAAATGTCGTACAGGTGCCGCTGCACGTCTTCCACTCGCCAACTGCCTGCGGCCTGCGCGGCGCGGCCAAGCAGCAAGGTCTGCCAGTAGGCCGCCTCGGCCCAGGCGGTGATGGTCGCGTTTTCCGGGAAGAAGCCATGGCAGGCCTGGACGAAGGCGCGGCTGGCGGCCGTGTCGATGCTGGAGAAGTACGGCGCGACCACCACCTGCCCCTCCGCCACGTCGCTCTCCATCTTCGCCACCTCCGCCTCGCTGGTGGTCAGGCTGGCGATCGGCGGCCGCCTGCCATCGCCGTAGCGACGGGCGATGGCGCGATACAGCTCGGCGGTGCCGGTGCCCACCACGGTGGAGAAGACCACGTCGGCGCGCGCCTGGTAGATGCGCTCGACGGCGCGCTGCACGTCGTCGTCGGAGGGATACAGCGGAATGTAGATTTCCTCGAGCACCGTGCCGCCGTGCTGGCGGTACAGGTGGCGCATCACATGGTTGCTTTCCCGCGGATAGATGTAGTCCGAGCCGATGAACACCACCCGCTCGCCGTAGTGGCGAATCAGGTACGCCGCCAGCGGCGCACTGTTCTGGTTCGGCGCCGGACCGCCGTAGACGATGTTCGGCGAATACTCGAAGCCCTCGTAGGGAGTCGGGTAGCAGAGCAGCGCGTCGGCGCGCTCGACCACCGGCATCACCGCCTTGCGCGTGTGCGACATGTAGCAGCCCACGAGGAACCGTACCCCCCGGTTGCGAATGAAGTCCTCGGCGCACAGCCGATAGCGGTCCGGATCGCCGCCGGGGTCCTGGGACAGCGTTTCGATCGGGCGACCGCCGACGCCGCCCTCGCGATTCAGTTGCTCGACCGCGAGCAATGCGCCATAGCGCTGCGAGCGCTCGATATCGGCGGTGACACCGGTTTCGGAGAACAGCAGGCCGATCAGCGGCCGCTCCTGGTGCGATCCCATCCGTTTCCTCTCCTGTGACTGTCGCTCAGCGCCGCACGAAGCGAACCCGCTCGTGCTCCAGGCTCGCCAGGTAGGTCGTGCAGTTCCCGTCGCCCGGCTGGTGGTGGTCGAGCAGATGCTCGGCCAGCGGTACCTCGAGATGATGACGGACACTGCGGCGCAACGCACGGGCGCCGAACTGCCGGTCGAAGCCGGCGCGGGCGATCTTCGCCAGCACCTCCGGGGTCGCCTCCAGGCGGCAGCGATGCTTCTCCAGGCGCCGGTTGAGCCGCTGCACCTCCAACTCGACCAGGCGCGCGACGACGTTGCGTTCGATCCAGTTGAAGGTGACCACGCTATCGAGACGATTGACGAACTCCGGCGAGAAGGTCTTCAGCAGCCGGGCCCGGACCATCCCGTCGATGTCCCGCCGCCGGCGTTCGCCGCCGACCGGCAGCAGGCGCCAGGGCAGGCGTTGGCGACGCTCGTCGTAGCGCTGGATCTCATGGGCGCAGAGATTGCTGGTCATGAACACCAGGGTGTTGCGGAAATGGTAGGTGCGTTCGCCGGAAGCGACCCGCAGCAGGCCGTTGTCGAGCACGTTGAGCAGCGCATGGACCACTTCCGGGCTGGCCTTCTCCAGTTCGTCGAAGAGAACGATGCCGGGGCGCCCGGGACTGCCGTCCAGCTTGTCCTGCTCCAACAGCGTGGTGCCCTCCTTCGCCCCGACGTAGCCCGGCGGCGCACCGGTGAGGGCGGCGGCATAGTGCTCCTGGGACAGGGTATTCATGTCCACCCGGCAGAACCCCTCGGCGTCGCCGTGCAGGGCCCTGGCCAGGGCGCGCACGATCTCGGTCTTGCCGACCCCAGTGGGGCCGAGGAACAGCGCGCTGAACAGCGGACGGCGCGGGTCGGCGATGTCCGCGCGAACCACCTTGAGCATGTCCTCGACGGCCTGTAGCGCCGGTTCCTGGCCGAGCACCTCGGCGCGCAGGCAGTCCATCACCGCCGCCGGGTCGAAACGGAAGCGGCTGTGCAGGGCGCTGCGGTGGCTCAGGTGGGCCTGGAGCAGACTCGCCTCGGCGAGATTCTCCCGCGCCAGGGCCTGTTCCTCGTCCTGCTGCCGGCGGGACTGGTCGAGCATGTCGCTCAGAAAAGGCATGGATGAAACTCCTTCTGCCACAGGGGGGAAATGGCGGAGACGGCGTGCCGCGCGACGGCACGCCGGGCTGGCGGCGTCTGCCGTCAGGCCTCCTTCTCCAGTCCCTCGTAGGGCAGCCGGCCGACCGGGCATTGCGCCACGCCGGTAGTCGAGCGGGTCAGACGCTCGACATTCTCGCGCGCCTTCTCGGCGTCGGTGACCCAGGTGCGGTAGAACTCGAACGGACATTCCGCCAGGCCCCGGTCGCCATCGCCGGATGCCTGCAAGCCGCTGTAGCCGCGGTGGAGGATCTTGAACAGGTGGTTCTGCGACTGATCGTTGGCGCGCGCATCGCGGATCTGCGAGAGCGACAGCTGGGCGTACTGGATACCCATTTCCTCCTCGCCGCACTCACCCAGGGTACGACCGTCGAAGCCGATGATCGCCGAGTGGCCGAAGTAGGAATACACGCCGTCGAAGCCGGCGGCGTTGGCCACCGCCACATAGCAGTTGTTGGCCCAGGCCATGGCCTTGGCCATCATCACCTGCTGGTCCTTGGCCGGGTACATGTAGCCCTGGCAGCGCACGATCAGCTCGGCGCCCTTCATCGCGCAGTCGCGCCAGATTTCCGGGTAGTTGCCGTCGTCGCAGATGATCAGGCTGATCTTCATGCCCTTCGGCCCTTCGCTGACGTAGGTCTGGCCACCGGGATACCAGCCCTCGATGGGGCACCAGGGAATGATCTTGCGGTACTTCTGGACGATCTCGCCGTTGTTGTCGATCAGCACCAGGGTGTTGTACGGCGCCTTGCGCGGATGCTCCTCGTGCCGTTCGCCGGTGAGGGAGAATACGCCCCAGACGTTGGCCTTGCGGCAGGCGCGGGAGAATATCTCGGTTTCCTCGCCGGGGATCGCCACCGCGGTTTCCATCATCTCCGCCGGATCGTACATGATGCCCTGCAGGCTGTACTCGGGGAACACCACCAGGTCCATGCCGGGTAGGCCCTGCTTCATGCCGACGATCATGTCGGCGATCTTCCGGGCGTTGTCCAGGACCTCCGCCGCGGTGTGCAGGCGCGGCATCTTGTAGTTGACCACCGCTACTCCGACGGTGTCGTTGCTGCTGGAAATATCGCCGTGACGCATGGATATCACCTCTTGTTGTTATTTTTTCGGGACGAAAAAAGGCCCTCCCGGGTAACCCCGGGAGAGCCCATTTGCTCTGTACGTATGCGTTAGGTTCGGTCCCGCGACATCGACGCTGATGCGCATGACCTGATGGCGCCACTTATAAGCCCCGTTGAAAAGACCTGTCAAGGCTCGGGTAAGACCATGTAATCGGCGCGCTCGCGAAAGCGCACGGCGCGCGCCTGAGATAGCATGCAGCCATCATTCGCACGGAAGCTTCGCCAATGAAATTCGGACTCTTCGCCTCGATCGCCCTCTTCCTCCTGTCGGTCTGCGCACTTCCGGCGCTGGCTGCCAATAGCCCCTGCTCGGGAAAGAAAGGCGGTATCGCCGGTTGCGACGGCGATATCTTCCTCTGCAACGACGGCTCCATCAGCGCCTCGAAGCGCAGTTGCGCGGCCTACTTCGGCAACGCCGGCGGACGTACCGGACAACCCGCCGTACAGCGTCTGCAAGGCACGACGCAGGGCTGTGCCTGTGGCAGCGGCTCGTTCTGCACGGGCCCGCGCGGAGGGGTGTACTGCCTGACGCCGGGCGGCAAGAAAAGCTATCGGAGAAAGTGACGGCAAGCGGACTGTCGAAGCGGCGAGGGAAGCTGGAGCAGAGCATGAAATGGCGTCCCAAAAGGCGCACCTTGGGACGCATAGGCGTACTGACGCTCAATCAGGTACAAAAGAAGACGCTCGGGGCCTGCAAGCATGTGGAGCCCCTAATAGTGACTCAGGGGCAAAGGACCATAAAGGAGCATAAAGGGGACAGATTTATTTTCTCTACTCTAA
>NZ_KV828424.1:0-511 GCF_001836405.1 Pseudomonas sp. HMSC057H01
GCGCTCGGCAAACTCAGACGTTCGCGCTCCACCGCGACGCCATGGCGGCGCCGCCGCCGTTTCACCATCAAGCCGGCAGCGCGGTACAGGCGATAGATCCGCTTGTGGTTGACCTGCACGCCAGCACGCCGCAGCAGGATGTGCAGGCGGCGATAGCCAAAGCGCCGGCGCTCTTGGGCCAGTTCCACCAGTTGGGCTTGCAGCTCGTTTTGCACACTGGCTCGCGGCTGGTAGCGCAACACCGAGCGGGACAGCCCGATCAACTGACAGGCACGACGCTCGGAGATGCCAGTTCGCGCCTGCATCTCCTGCACCGCCTCCCGCCGTGCTGTCGGGCTTACCCTTTTCCCCGGGCGACCACTTTCAGCGACTCGATGTCGAGGTGGGCCTCGGCGAGCAACTTCTTCAATCGGCTGTTTTCCAGTTCAAGATCCTTCAACCGTTTGGCGTCCGCCACGGTCATACCGCCAAACTTGGCCCGCCAGGTGTAGAACGAGGCATCACTGAAGCC
>NZ_KV828425.1:0-634 GCF_001836405.1 Pseudomonas sp. HMSC057H01
CGCAGCGCCGTACGCGTTGCAATAGATCGTCCATGGTGGGTCCCCCTTCGGCAGGAGATATCGTTTCGATCAAGTGGGAATGCCTTCGCGTTTTATTTCCGGGACCGGAATGCTCAAGGCGCGCAATTGCTGGAAGACGTTCATGAATTCGCGGTTGCGCTTGATCTTGCCGTCTTCAAGTTCGAAGGAATGCAGGAAGTGGTTTTCGTAATAACCTTCGGGATATCCGGGGAAAAGAATCTTGCCGTGACCGTCGCATTCGACCCAGAAATGATTGGGGTCGTCGGTTCCGAATATATTTATGTTGTACCACTCCCAATCGGGAAAGCACTTCAATGACCAGACGGCATGTTCCGCAAGTTTGTCTTTGCCACGAATGACGATGGGCGAGCCGGTATCGGTGGTCCATAAACCGCCACAGCCATCCTCGACGAAAAGTTCATGGCGGCGCAGGCGGTCCTGGCCTTTGGTATTCATGTACTTCTCGACGGTGGCGCGATTCTTTTCGCGAAGTTCGTTGGCATCGGTGAAACCGATTGGATTTGTCGTGTCAGGCATCGTCAATGCTCCTTGGCGGTAGATGTCATTCAAGTGGGAATACCGTCACGTTTTATTTGCGGAACGGCTATTCCCA